>JAITQR010000025.1 GCA_031288815.1 Treponema sp. | reverse complement strand
GAACGGGCCCTTATGCGGCTGAAGAAAGCCGCGGAGGACTGTAAGATCGCCTTAAGCTCCCAGGACGAGTTTCAGGTGTCCCTGCCCTTCCTCCTGACCGGGAAGGACGGAAAGCCGGTGTCGGTGGAAAAAATCGTCAGCCGCCGGGATTTTGAAGACTGGGTATCGGAGAAGGTAAGCTCCACCCGGGAGCCCATGCTGGGCGCCCTGGGGGACGCGAAACTGAGCCCCCAGGATCTGCGGGTGATACTCCTCGTGGGGGGCTCCACGCGGATCCCCTGCGTAAAGAAGCTGGTGGAGGATACCCTGGGCGCGGTTCCCCGTTCCCTGGTGGATCCCGATTTAACGGTGGCCCGGGGCGCGGCGATTCAGGCGGGGCTTATCGAGGGCAGTATCGACAACGAAAATCTGGTACTCACCGATGTCTGCCCCTACACCCTGGGAACCGCGCCTCTGCGGGACGGTCTTTTCGGCAAGCGGCAGATATTCGACCCCATTATTCCCCGGAATACCACGATTCCCACCGAAAAAATGAAGCTCTACACCACCGTTACCGATTACCAGACCGGCGTTACCATCGACGTGTACCAGGGGGAGTCTTCAAACCCGGAGAACAACGAGCGGCTCGGCGAGCTGCGCCTTTCCGGAATTCCCCCCGCCAGACAGGGAAAGGAACAGATCGAGGTAAGCTTCGGCTATGACATGAACGGCATCCTCCAGGTAAAGGCCAGCGTGGTTTCCACGGGCAAGCAGGTTTCCGCGGATATCAACACCACCGGGGTCAAGGCCAAGCCGTCCCTGGATCTGTCGAAATGGGCCCACGCGGAGGGGGCGCGGCATTTCCGTCCCCTGGTACGCAAAGCGGAAAAGTTCATCGCCATGGGTATGGATCTGGGCGGCGACATCAACCTCCTCCTGGGCCGGCTTAAGGAAGCGATTCTGCTGCAAGAGACGGAACAGGCCGAGGATCTGCGGGAAGAATTACTGGACATGCTTGAGGCCCTGGGAGAAATGGATAAACGCCTATGACAGGCCTCGGCGGGATTGGGGGGCGCTATTACCGGCTGGGCCTCGCGGCGGCGAAGCGGCGGGATCTGGGCGCCGCCCTTCGCTACGCCTCTTTTGCCCGCATCCTGGAACCGGGGCACGAGGGCGCGGAGCGGCTTGCGGAAATCTGCCGCCACGAGCTGGGACTTTGCCGCGCTTCTCCTGTGGAACCCCAAAAAATCGCCGGGGAGGCGATCCTTTACCCCCCGGATTCGCTTCTAACCGGCGGTTCCCGGGAACCGGATAATCGGGATCTTTACGGCCCTGGGGGCGCGGAAATCCGTAACCGCGACGGGCTCCCGGGGGAAGCGATTCCGGAACGGATCGGCCTTCTGGCCGGGCAAAAGAAGTGGCAGGCGGCGGCCAAGGCGGCGAAAGACGTTCCCCATCAAAGCGTGCGGCTCCTCAACATACAGGGCTGCCTCTGGGCCCTGGCAAAGCGTTACGAACAGGCGGCGGATTGTTTCGCCAAAGTCCTGGAAAAAGACCGGGGGAACACCCTCGCTCCGGAGGCCCTGGCCGAAATAGGCCGGCGGTGGAAGCGTTTTGGGAGGTTTTTTTGTTTCTCTTTCATGAAGTGAAAAAAACCCATTACGAAACACTGGGGATCAAGAAAAACGCCGGGGAAGACGAGATAAAACGGGCCTACTTCGGCCTGGTGCGCAAATACCAGCCCGACCGTTTCCCCGAAGAATTCAAGGAAATCCGCGCCGCCTACGAAACCCTCAGCGACAGGAAAAAACGCGCCGATTACGACGCCGTGGGCGAACTGCCCCCCTCCGTGGCGGCGACTTTTCACGAGGCTCAGCGCCTGGACCGTTTCGGCAGACACGGTAAGGCGGCGGAGTTGTACCGGATGATTCTGAAAAAGCACCCAAAACTGGACAAGGTAAGGGAACAGTACGCCCTATCATTGGCGATGGACGACAAGCCCGGCAAGGCCGCCGAGGCGTGGGAAGAACTCTGCCGGAGGCATCCCGATAACCCTTCCTACGCCAGGGAACTGGGCGAATCTTACTTCGACCGGGGATGGAACAAGAAGGCCCTTGCCGAAACGCGGCGCGCCCTGGACCTGGACAGTACCTCTATTGACGCTTGGCTGCTGCTTATCTCCTGCGCCACCGAGGGCCTAAAAAATATTTCGGGTATATGGGATGAAATAAGAGCGCTTTCCGCCGAAGCCCTTGAGGCGGTCAAAACCGTCAAAACGGACGAATGGAAGAAAATCCAGCTCCATGCCCACGCGTTTGTTACCGCCGGCATTGAAAACATCGACGGCGCCAGGGATAACCTGCGGGAGATCGTCCGTCTGATCCGTGAATGCGGCCAGAAGGGGCAGGAGGTAGGCGCGCTGGCCTTCGGCCAAATAGTGAGCCTTGTTCCCCCCGAGAGCCTGGCGAAACTCTACCCGGAACTCAAGGAAGTGGCGGATCTGCTTTCCAACAGGCTTGACGAAGCGTTCTTGGAAAAACTTGAAGATATACGGCTGAGCCTGCAGATTGAAAGCCTGGTGGAAAAAGGGTTTTCCGAGATTTTCCGCGATCTTTTCAGGATATTGAACGCCGATTTTGAGGAGGAGGAGGAGGACGAACTTGAGGTAACGGCGATAGAATACCACCTCCTGGACGATAAAAAAACCTACGATCCCCAGATTAGGCGTTTAAAAGAGGAATTTCCCGAACTCTACGCCTTCCACGGTTCTTTTTTCAACGAGGCGCTGCGTACCCGCAATCCGGAAAAGATGCTGTACCAGCGTTCCAAAAAATACAGAAAATTAAAGCGCCGGGTTGACTTTGATGATGATGATGAAGAGCCGGACCCCGAGCCGGCGGAGACCGTCCGCCGCGCCCAGCCCAAGGTTGGCCGCAACGACCCCTGCCCCTGCGGCAGCGGCAAAAAATACAAGCACTGTCATGGCCGATAGGCCGGGAGGTTTCCCTGATGAACCGGCCCTTTGAAGAAAACCAAAACAGAGATTCTGTTTCCCCGGACGGGATATGGAAATTCGAAACCGATACGCCGGAAAACCTGGGGATCCCGTCGGAGGCGGTTCTGGGTTTTATCGAACACCTGGAGCGGCGGAAACTCTGTATGCACAGCATCATGATTCTGCGGCATGACCGGATCGCGGCGGAGGCCCACTACCCTCCCTTTACGGGAGATAGCCCCCACCGCATGTTCTCCAGCACCAAGACCTTTGTGTCCATGGCCGTGGGTCTCCTCATAGACGAGGGGAAGATAAGCCTGCGAAGCAGGATGGCGGATTTTTTCCCCGAGTATCTGCCCGAAAACATCCACCCTTATACCGCGGAAATGACCGTCCGGGATCTTCTCCTTATGGCCACCCCTTACGAGCACACCACCTACACGGTAAAGGACCCTGACTGGGCCCGGACTTTTTACACCGCCCGGCCAAGCCACCGGAGCGGGACGGTTTTTAACTACGATACCTCCGGCACGGTGGCCCTGAACGCCCTGGTGGAAAAACTGAGCGGGCAGAACCTCCTTGACTACCTCCGCCCCCGCCTGCTCGATCCGCTGGGCTTTTCTCCCGGCGTCTGGTGCGTGGAACGCCCCGAGGGGGGCGCCTGGGGCGGATCGGGGCTTGTCTGTTCCGTTCACGAGCTGGCCCGCTTCGGCCTCTTCCTCCTCCACCGGGGAAACTGGCAGGGCAGGCAGCTTGTCTCCGCCTCCTACATGGCGGAAGCCACATCCCCCCTCATCGACAACCGGGTATCCACCAGTACCCCGGAAACCCAGTTCGGCTACGGGTACCAGATATGGTGTACCCGGCACGGGGGGTACGGCGCCTACGGTATGGGAAGCCAGTTGGCTGTCTGCCTCCCGGAAAAAGATATCCTCCTGGTTACCACCGCCGACACCCAGTCCATCCAGGGCGGCCACGACATCATCCTGGACGCTTTCTGGACCGGCGTGTACCCCCGTATAGAGAAAGGAAAGCTAAGCGAAAACGGGGAAGCCCTGGCGAAACTGAGAGACAAACTGGGCCGTCTGGAGTTCCCCGCCCTTGACGGCGAAGCCTCATCCCCCCGGCAAAAGGATCTTGACGGCGGGAACTACCTCTTTGACGGCAATCCCATGAAAATCACCCGGGTCCGTTTCGGATTTACCGGAGACCAGGGCTGTATGAAGTACAGCAACGCCACGGGGGATCACGAGATACGTTTTGGTCTTGGAAACTACCTTGAGGGAAGCTTCCCGGAAACCCACTATTTCGGCGGGAGAATCGGCGTACCCTCGGGGAGGGGCTTCCGCTACAAGGCCTCGGGAGCCTGGTTCAACCCCAGTTCCCTGACCATTTACCTCTACATCATCGACTTCTGCCTTGGCACCCTCAAGATCAACGCCTGCTTTGGGGAGGCTGAGCTTACCCTCCACATGTCCAAGACCGCCGAGTGGTTCCTGGATGAGTACAACGGCATGGCCTCGGGGAAGCGGGAATAGATCCCGTCCCTACCCGGATTTCGCCACGGCCGCTAAACGATTCCGGCCTAAGGGCGAGCCTAAACGGAGGAATGTCCTGTAAGGGTTAATGGTCCAATACGCCGTGTTTTAAGCGCAAGCCCTGTCGCGGCGCGCGAAAAACGAACCATAGCCGAAAGCTATACTCACCCCCTCTTTTTGGTTAAAATACGAACCGGTTTCAAAATCTGACATTTAGGGCTGTCTTGTGTCACAAGGAGTAATTTATGGCGAAGATTCCCGTAGGCGTTTT
>JAITQR010000013.1 GCA_031288815.1 Treponema sp. | reverse complement strand
GTCCGGCTTTTCCATCCAGGCCCGGGAAAAGAGGTACTCCGCCCCGTGCCAGGACAGGAAGCTCCGTTCCCCGTCCGCCTCCACAAGGCAGTAACAGCAGCCGTTTTCCGCTTCCAGCCTGACGAAGGGTTCGATCCCCTCCGCGGCGAGCCCTTCCTCAACCGTGCGGCCGTAGATTCCGCTCCCCACCGGGGAACAGAGCAGGGCGGGGCTTTGGAACAGCCGGAGGGTTTTAAAGACATTGTAGGCGCAGCCCCCCAGGCGGCGGACCGGGGGGCCGATGTTGATGTCCTCCCCTCGCCGGGGAAGGCGGGGCAGGGAGAGAATCACGTCCACCACCGTGGAGCCTAGCACCAGGGTCTGTTTCATCCGTCTTTTCCCTTACGGGCCGCGGCCCTAAAAGCCCAAAGCCCTTTCAAGCTGCCGCTTGGGGTCTTCCTTCCCCTTTTTCAGCCTTTTCGCCGCGGCGATGAAGCGGGGAAGATCCCCGCCGGATCTTTCGTACAGATCCCGGTAAAACCGGTTGTCCGCGAAGTAGAGCCGGTAGAGTTCCAGATAGGCGTTGTTTAGGGGCAGATCCGCGAAACGACCGACCAGGTTCCGGTAGCCTTCGGTCTTGAACCGGCTCCCATAGTCCCGGGCAAAACGTTCCTTGTTCAGCCGGATAATCTCCTCCTTCCGGGCCAGCGTCTCTTCCCGGCCCAGGCCGCTTTTGTAGAGCCCGTCGAGTTCCCCGATAAGTTCCCGCAGAAAGGCCACGTAAACGGCGCTGTCCTCCTCGGAATCGAATATCTCCCGGTACTGGGCGGAAGCGCCGCCGTATTTTTTCTCGATGTAGAGCCGGGCGCCCTCGGTTCCCACAAATTCCGCCAGTTCCTCGTCGAACTGGGACTGGCCCTGGAGGTACACGGTGGCGTGGAGGAGTTCGTGGATCAGGAGATTGGCCAGCTGGTAATCCGAATAGTCGCGCATGTAGGAATAGAGGGGGTCTTTGAACCAGCCCAGGGTACTAAAGGCGTCCACCTGCCGCACCCAGACATCCAAGTCCCTTTTCAGCAGCTTGTCCCGCTGTTTCCTGGCGTCTTCGACGTTGAAGAAACCCTTGTAGGGAACCTTGCCCACCACGGGGAACCACCATTCGTAGCGGGTAAAGGAATCCTTCGCGGCGGCGGAGACCACCGCGGCTATGTAAGCCCGGTCCAGTTCCACATACCGGGTATAGTTGGCGCTCTCCCTGAGGCCCAGTTGCTCCATGGCGAAGCGCCGGATATCCCGGACCCGCTCCACAAAACGCCGGTTCTCTCCGGCCTTGTCCGGCAGTTCCCCGGCGTCCTCGTCGGTTCCGCCCTCCGGCGGGGGAGGGACAAGGGCATTCAGGGGAACCGACCGGCCCAGGTAGCCCAGCATAAGCGCCCCCTGCTTGAGGGTATAACACCCGGAAAAGAGGAAGGAAAAGCCCAGGAGGATAAGGACGGCAAAGACGATGGGGACATATTTGATCATCACGGTATCTATTTTAGCTCATTTTAAACCATGGCGTGAGGGCCCCGGCAATGGCGGCAGCCCAGGACATGGACGTGGGGCTTCCGGGAGGGGCGCTCAAAAACCCTGGCGAACAGGTATTCCTCTTTTGCCAGGGGGCTGCGACAGACCGGACAGCTTCGGGGGCGGGGATGTCCGCCGCCGAGGCAGAACACGCAGCCCTGGATATGCATCATCCTGTCCCGGCCGTTAAGGGAGGGGAAGGCCACCGACTTAACCAGTTGGAGGTTTTCCAGCCTGGCGGAGCAGACCGGGCAGCTTTGGGCTTCCCCGGCCCAGCCTTCCCCGGCGTCCCCCAGCTTCAGGCCGGTTTTAATGAGCGGCGCCGGGCCGCCCCTCCTGAAAAAAAGGGTGTAACCGAACCAGAGAAGGGCAAGTCCGGTAAACACAAAAACGAGAACGGGCAGCATGGTAGCCGGTATTACTCCCAAAAGCTATAGTTAAAGGGTGGCGGTTCTGTATATTATCGGCACTCCCATCGGGAATTTGGACGATCTGAGCCCGCGGGCGGCGGAAACCTTTCGGACGGTGGACATTGTGGCCTGCGAGGATACCCGGCGGACTCTGAAACTCCTTTCCCACCTGGGAATCCGGGTAAGAACCCTTTCCTGCCGGGCCCAAAACGAGGAATTTGCCGGGGAAAAGGTGGTCGCCCAGCTGGATCAGGGTAAAAACGTGGCCTACGCCAGCGACGCGGGGACTCCGGCGCTCAGCGATCCCGGCGCGGCCCTGGTACGCCTGGCGATCCGGGCGGGGCACCGGGTTATCCCCATTCCGGGACCTTCGGCCTTCGCCAGCCTGGTAAGCGTATCCGGCGGCATGGACAGGACCGTCGTATTCGAGGGCTTTCTGTCCCCCAAACCGGGCAGGCGGCGCGCCCGCCTCCGGGAACTCCTGGCCGGCGGAGCCGCCTTCGTCCTCTACGAATCGCCTTTCCGGATACTCAGGCTTTTGGGCGATCTTGCCGAATTGGAGGGCCAGCGGTACCTGTGCGTAGGACGGGAGATGACCAAGATACACGAGGAGTATTTACGGGGCTCGGCGGCGGAAATTTTTGCCCTTTTGGCGGAAAAAACCGAACAAAAGGGGGAATTTTCCGTCTATGTATCTGGCAAGAAAGCCGATTAACATATAAACTAATCAGAGAACTATGCCGATAACCAAAACAGGCAGGGAAAGATCATGACAATCGACAGGATAGGTTATACAGACCCCATTCAGCCCGGCAAAAAGCCCGGAAGGAATGAATCGATAAATCAGAACCCCAAATCCGATTCGATAAGCCTCTCCTCGGAGGCCATTGAGAAGAGCGAATTCTACTACGCCGGCGAACTGGTCTCGGCCGTCCCGGAAGTAAGGGCCGATCTGGTCGCGGAGATGAAAGCGAAAATCAACGATCCCTCTTATATCAACGACCTCGTCCTGGAGACTACGGCGGACAAAATTATCGAAGCTTTCGGGCTGTAGCGCGGGCTATTTATCTTTTTTACCGGTATATAAAAACTTCCGCAAAAATTCCCCGATATCCGGGGGCCGCCAGGGTTTTTTCAGATCCCCGGGGTAGACGTGGTGGAGATCCCTGCCGGCGGCCTTGCCGGCGGTTTCCCCGGGGCGGAGGTCTTCCGCGCCCCCGGCAAGGGAAGGGCCCCGCCGGGCGGCCAGGAGCCGGTTGATCTCGTGGAGTTCCGGCCGGTACTCGAAGTGCATGTTGTCGTAGAGCCCCCACTTGCCGCCCCAGATGAATCCCTCGTTCTCGAAAGC
>JAITQR010000158.1 GCA_031288815.1 Treponema sp. | reverse complement strand
AAGGCCAACATGGTGGCGGTGGTTGAGGCGGGGATGGTAACCAACGATCTGGCCAACGCGGTCCAGGCGGAGGGGCTTTTTTTCGCCGGTTATCCCATGAGCCTGCAAACCTGCGTCATTGGGGGCAACATCGCGGAAAACGCCGGCGGGGGCAAGGCGGTCAAGTACGGCGTAACCGGCCGGTACATCATCGGCCTGGAACTGGTAAGCCCCCGGGGGGAGATCGTCCGGCTGGGGGGAAAACTGGATAAGGATGTAAGCGGTTATGACCTCAAATCCCTGGTTATCGGTTCCGAGGGAACCCTGGGGATCGTTACCAAGGCCATCGTTAAACTCATCGGCTATCCCTCAAGCAGGGGGGATCTCCTGGTCCTGTTCAAAACCCCCAAGGAGGCCATTGACCTGGTACCGGTGATCCTTTCCCGGGGGCTCACCCCCACCAGCATCGAGTTCATGGACCGGCTTTCGATCGTCACCAGTTGCGGGTATCTCAACGAAAGCCTCCCCTACGAAAACGCCGGGGCCATGCTCCTTATCGAGCTGGACGGCAACAACGCCGATCAAATCGAAGCGGATCTGATTGAAATTGGAACCCTCTGCGAAAACAGGGGCGCCATGGAGGTCTACGTGGCGGAGGACCGGAACAATATCGAACGGATCTGGAATGTACGCCGGAATATTGCCGAGGCTTTTAAGGTTTCAAGCCCCATCCAAAGCCTGGAGGACATTGTGGTCCCCTGTTCCCGGATCCCCGAGATAATCCCGGAACTGGAACGGCTGGGGAGAAAGTACCAGGTGCAGATTCCCTGCTACGGCCATGCCGGGGACGGCAATCTCCACGCCACCCTGGTTAAGGACCCGGCCATGCCCATGGAGACCTGGAAGTGGAACGAGGGCCGGTGTCTTGAAGAACTGTACCGGATTACCGGCGGCTTAGGCGGGAAGATCAGCGGGGAACACGGGATCGGCATAAAACGCCGGGAATACCTGGAAAAGCTTATCGATCCGGTAGAACTGGATCTGATGCGGGCCATTAAAAACGCCTGGGATCCGAACAACATTATGAACCCGGGCAAGATATTTTTATAAAACCGGCACGGTTGAATTTTAAAACTGGATCGCCGGTCATCACCCGCGCCGGAGGCTCCTAAAAGAAAAGGAGAAAAATAACACTGGTAAAGAGCCCCGCCACGCCGATGGCGATGCCGCTCATGGCGCCCTGGGTTTCCCCAAGCTCCAGGGCAACGGAGGTGCAGATCGCGTGGCCCGAGACGCCCATGGCGACCCCCGCGGCCACCGGGTCTTTCAGTTTCAGGGCTTTGATAAAGAAGGGGCTGGCAAAGGCGCTGAAAACCCCGGTGATGATCACGGCGGGAATCGTTACCCCCACAAGGCCGCCGTACTTTGCCGAAAGCTCCATGGCGATGGCGGTGGTTACCGATTTGGGAAACAGGGAGAGGCTAATGGTTCCGTCAATGCCGAAGAGGCGGCAGAGCCCCCAGAGGCTGGCGACCGAGACCACGGAACCGGCGGCGCAGCCCCCCAGGACGGGGATCATGTTGGCCTTAAAATTGGCCCACTGCCGGTAGATCTTGAGGCCCAGGGTAGCCGTGGCGGGGACGATGAAAAGGGAGATAAAACCCGCCCCCGCCATGTACTGTTCGGGACTTAGGGGGGTAAAGATCACCGTCAGGATTATCAGAACATTGGCAATCACCAGGGGGTTGGCCAGGGGGTGGGGGATAAGCCGGCGTATTTGGAGGCCCACGAGGTAAGCCCCAATGCTCACCAGGATACCGGAGAGGGGCATGGAAAGTATTTCGTTCATCCGGAAAAGGGGACTCCCTTCCCCCCCGAGAGGAGCCGCCTGAGGAAACGCACCGTCCCGTAGGCTGCCGCGAAGGTAATAACCGTAGTGATTATACAGACGCCGGTAAAGAGGAGCAGGATCGGCCTAATCGATTCGTAGTTCTGCAGAATCGTCACCGCCAGGGGGAGGAAGAAGAAAGCCATGTTGCCGCTCACAAAATCCGCGGTTTTCCCGAAATGTTCCGGTTTTAGAATCTTCGCGCCCAGGGCCGCCAGTACCAGGAGGATGCCCAAGACCCCCGCGGGAAGCCCGACAGGAACATACCGGGCGATTACTTCACTGGCGAATCCAAAGGCGAGGATGAGGCCCAACTGCCGTAAAATTTCCATATCAGAACCTTAGCATAAAAACCGTCAGGGTTTCCATTGGTCCCATCTCCGCTGTACCGCCAAAGCGGTTTCCGCGGCGCCCCGGTTTTCCCTGAACATCAGCTCCAGTTCCCGGCGCAGCGCGTCTTCCAAGACCGCCTCTCCGGGAAAACCCAGAAGCTCCCGCGCCAGATCGGCCCCCTCGTACATGTCCCAGATTTTGGCGTAAAGGGGATCTTCCGGCCTTACCGAAGCGGTCTCGGCGTGTCCCGGCACCGTTTTAAGCTGTCCGGTAAGGGCGGGGCCTCTTTCCCTGAGGAAAAGCAGGAAGTTCCCGGCCGCCTCCCGCCTGGCGCTTTGCCGGAAAACAGCCCCGTACCAGACCCAGAGGCCGAAAACCGGCTTTCCCGGATAATCCTCCGGCTCGGGGATCCGGGTAACCCCGAAGCTGTTTTCCCCCATCCTTTCCCGCAGCCTGGGGATGTCCCGAACCGAGCCGATCATCATGCCGATCTTCCCTTCAACAAATTCGCCGATTCTTTGTTCGCCGGTTTTCTCAAAACTGCCCGGGGCAAGGAGCTTTTCCTTTTCAAGCGCGGCCAGGAAGTCCAGCGCCCCGTTCAGCGCCCTGCCGTTGAAGTCCAGCGCGCCGTCCCGGCTCAGGGGGATCCCCGAAGCCCATATCCACGACAGGATGTCCCGGTATACCCCCCTGCCGTCATCCGGGCTCAAACCCAGGGCGCCGCCGTAGACGCCGGTGTTTCCCCTCATGTCCCGAAGGGCCCGGGCGTATCGCAGATAATCGGCGCGGGTTCCCGGCGGCCGGTCGAAGCCCGCCTTTTTCAGCAGGTCGGTATTGTAAAACAGCAGATCTATCGAGGCGTTCAGGGGAAGGGCCCAGCGTTCCAGGGGGGAATCGGAGGGGTGGTAATCTTCCAGGGAGAAGAGGGCCTCGCTGTCGATAAAGTCACGGAGATACCGGCCGTCCAGGATAAGGACATCCCCGGGGGCCGTCCCCCCCGCCGGATCGGGACGGGGGCGCAGCAGTTCCTCAAAACTCCGGGTTTCCGTGTTTATAAGCAGCTTCGGGTGGAGTTCGGCGTACTCCTCGATGAGGGGCGCGAAATCATCCCCGTCCAGGCCGCTTTCCCGCATGACGCTGATAAGCAGTTCCGTTTTTTCCGGCTCCTTCTCAGGAGGGCCGAAACAACGGGCGGCTAAAACCGCCGATAAGACAAGGACCGGAAGAAAAACCAGCCCGGCCATCTTCTTCGCGTTCATTCACACCTCCAGGGATTTCAGTATGAGGGCGGCCGTTTCTTCCGGGGTCTCCCCGGCCCTGACGCTCAGATCCGCGATTTCCCGGTAGGCCGCCCCCCGCCGCTGGTGGAGCCGCCGGTGGGTTTCCCGGGGGTTTTCCGTTTTGAGGAAGGGGGGAAGCCCGCCGCCGTTTTCCGCCGCCGCCGCTATCCGTTCCCAGGCGGTTTCCGGGGCAACCTCGATGTAAACCGTAAAGACCCGGCCGGAGCTCCTGGATACGGAACGTTTAAGCAGATCCATGGCCTCGCCGTTGTCCGCGAGCCCCCCGCCGGCGGCGACAATCCGTCTTCCCCCTTTGCCGTCCGGGCCGCAGGATAGGCCCGGCCGGTTCACCCCTCCCGCCTGGTCAAAGATGTCCCGCAGGGCCTCCGCCTCGGCCTTCCGGAAGATCTCCGGGCCTTCCCCGTACAGGCTACGGGGGCTTTTCCCTGTCCGATCTTCCACCAGTTCGTCCAGATCGATAAAGGACGCCGCCGAATCGTTTTTTTCCGTCCAGAGCCGGGCAAGGGCGCGGCCGGCGCTGGTTTTGCCTGAATGTTTCGGGCCCACCAGCAGGATGGTTTCCATGGGCTTTACCTTAACGGTTTGGGGGGTATTATGCTATATATGGGTGGTATAAACGTTCTCTTCCTGCTGATTTTTATTTCCGCTTTGCCGGTGCTTTTCCTCTACCTGTGGTTCCGCTTTTCCCGTTTTTCCCTGCCCCCGCACTGGTTTCTCCTGTTCCTGCTTGCCGGGGCCGCTTCCCTGCTTGTCGCCCTGGTTTTACAGCGCCTTCTGCCGGACATCCCGCCGGGAGCCGGTGGAACAGGCCGGGTTCTGTATACGGTCTTCTGCAAAGTCGCCCTGGCGGAAGAGACGGGCCGGCTCCTTGTCTTTCTGGCCTTTTTCCGGGCGGCCGCCAGGTTCCCCACGCCTTCCGGCGGCGGAAACCTTGTCCCCTGGGCCCGGAAGGGCGGCGAAACCGACCCCCGCGCCGTCGCGCCAGAACCGGGATTCTGGGGAGCCCTTGCCGGGCTTACGGCCGGCCTCGGCTTCGCGGCCATAGAAAACGCCTCCTACGGGGCGGCGGACATGGGCGTCGCCTTTATCCGGGCCTTTACCGCCGCTCCCCTGCACGGCGCCTGCGGAGCCCGGGTGGGCGCGGCCGCGGCGGATCTGCGGGAAAACCCCTTTCCCGCCCTGCTGCGCTTTTTATCCGCCGTGGCCATCCACGGTACGTACAACTTCATGATCCTCCTCAGGGGCACTCCCTGGATTCTGGCGATCCTTGTCGCCTTCTCCGCCCTTGCCTCCTCGATTCTGTTTATCCGGGCGGGGTTTAGGAGGCGCTAGAGGAAGATCCGCCTGATCCGCGGGCAAGTTTTCCGGACCCCGCGAGGCCCTGGCTCAGCCGCAGTTTCTCCTGCTCCTTCAGCACCCGGTCCAGGGGCAGGGGGTCGGCCCGGGTCGGGGCGCAGGGTTTGCCGTTTTCGTCGTGAATGGAAAGCCCCTCGTTGCCGATGGCCTGGGCCGCCTCCTTGATCGGGAAGATCCCGGTGGCGAGGTAGCGGTCGATAACCGGACTGATGGAAAGGGCGGCGTCGGCCACCGCCTGGGCGTAGATTTCCGGGAAGGAACGGCGGTCTTCCCCGCCGTTTCCCGCCGGGTAGTACCAGGGATCCTTTTTCAGATTGAGAAAATCCATATCCCCGGGAAGCTGTTCGGGGTATACATAGGCCAGAATCCCCAAAGGGGGCGGTTCTTCCCCCGATGAGGCAAGGGAAGTCCTGCGGGGAGCCATCCGGCGGTAGAAGTCGGCGCAGTCGGCGAAGGTGTTGTCTATCCGGCGGCTGAGTTTTTCGTCCTTCCCCGCCCGCTCGGGAAAGGCCAATACCAGGGCCCGGGCCAGGAGCTCCTTCAGACCCAGGGGAGGCTTCTCGCAAATTTCCGCCAGGATTTCCTCCTGGTCCCAGGACACGGCGTCTTCCCCCCGCAGTTTCTCCAGCATCAGCACATCAATGATCCGCTCAAAGAAGGCGTGGAGACGGGCGTAGCGCAGGGTTTCCGGGTTGGCGGGGGATACATAACCGGACTTGTAAACGATATAGGGATGGGCCCGGCGATCCAGCACCGCGTGGGTCATGAAGCCCAGGGCATAGACTCCCAGGGCGTTGATTCCCTTCTCCCGCCGGCCCTGGCGGATATCCTCCTCATCGGGCGGGGGGTCGGGGAGTCCCATCTTGAGGAGCCCGGCGGTAAAGACCCCGGCGCCCCGGCGGTGCAGCAGGGTTCCGTACTCCAGGCCGACCGGACGCCGGCCCTGGCTGTGGTAAAAAATGTCCGGCCCCTGGCAGCCCAGGGCAAAAGCCGTCCGGTAATCGGTCCTTATTTTTTCCAGCGCCCTGTCGGCGACAATACCGAAGCGGCTTCCCAGGCGGCGGTAAATCTCGGCAATCACATCCTCCCCAAAGAGGGTATGCAGAATCTGGGACGGCATATCACTCCATGCTGTATCCTTAAACACTAACTATAGGGGCTTTTGCACGGACTTTCAATGCGCCGTGGTTCCGAAAACACGGTCAACTGATCTCCTATGAGCTGATATACATTGACGCTTTAGCAGTCCCATGGTATTTTTAAGTCCGTCTTTCCTGGGAGCCTGTGGTACTTCGTCATGGCGCCGCTGATTCCGTTCCAGGGAAAGGATTTATACGCGGCGAAAGGTTAATACCCCCGCCCGCTTCGCGGGAGACTGGCTGATTATTCGGAACCGGAAGATCATGAGCGAAACAATACTGGTAAACCAATTGGCGGCTAATATCTGGGATCTCAACGAAACCCGTGACGGAAAACCCAGCGTGGACGCTTACCTTGTCACCGGAACAGACCGGGCCGTGCTGATAGACGCTTTGCGGAACGATCGGTCCCTTTTCGCCGTTGTCCGGGATTTAACATCCCTGCCCCTGGACGTGATTCTTACCCACGGGCACTGGGATCACGCCGGGGCCGCGGTCAAGGATTTTTACGAGGCGGGCTGCCGGATCTATCTTTCCGAAAGGGATTATTACATCTTCCGGGATAAAGATTTTTCCTCCCTTACCCACGGTTTAAGGGAGGATTACTTTACCCCCCTTCGGGAGGGGATGAAATTCGAGCTGGGCTCCTACACCCTGGAGACCGTCATGCTGCCGGGGCATACCCCAGGCTCCGCCGTTTTCCTGGAAAGGGAGCGGCGGCATCTCTATCCGGGGGATTCGTTCGGCGCCGGCGTTTTCTGGATGCAGCTTCCCGGTACCCTGCCCCTGCGGGAACTGCGGAAAAATCTTGGAAAGCTCTGGGATACGGTGAAGGACATGGGGGATCTGATGATCCACCCGGGACACCGCTGCCAGTCGCCGGTACAGTTGGGGCTGAGCTTCCTGGCCGATACGATTCTTACCACCGATAATATCATCAACGGCACATGGCCGGGGAGGGAACACGAGACCATCCTCTCCAACGGACAGCGCCTGAAGTGCCGTACCGTAGCTTACAACCTTATCCGCGATTACTGTTACAACCCCGAGAACATTTAGGACTAAAGCCCTCGGCCCGCCCGCAAAGCAAGGGCTTTGTGGGAGACGCTATTGAGCGGCCGGACGGCGCCCTTCCCGACTTGGAATCTGAATTCAAGGTAGTAGGTTGATTTGACTAAAAGGCAACCTAAGAATTTAACACAAAGGCGAAAAAGGTAACACAAAGGCGCACGAAGGAAGGAATGAGGTTAACGGATCTGATCCTTCGTGTACCTTTGTGCGCTGGCCAAATGGCCTTGGTGGTTAATATTCTTCATTCCTGGTTTCTCTCTTACCCGGCTGTTTAGTTCAATCAAGGTAGTAGCTGTTCCAAAAGCTGAAGTTTTGGAACCGCCTCATCTGTCGAAAGAATCCGACTCGATATTTTTCAAAGTTACTTTGAAAAAAACGCGCTTTTTGTCATTTTCTTTTTGACAGAGCCCAATATGTATCATATCATCTTGCCAGTAAGGAGTAGAGAATGGAGCAAAGAAAAGCTTCGGCCAAAAAATGGCTCATTGTATCGGTGGGATTGCTGCTAATCAGTATGATAGGAGCCGCAATCGTTCAAAGGTCCGGCGGCGGGGTAACCATCAAGGATATCCGCTGGGAAACATCCCTGGGGCGGCAGATGAGCGCCCTTCTTTTGGTTCCCCACAGCGCGACGGCGGAGAAACCCGCCCCGGCGATTGTAACAAGCCACGGGTGGTACAACAACCGGGAAATGCAGGATCTGAACTATGTTGAATACGCCCGCCGGGGCTATGTGGTTATGTCCATTGATATGTACGGCCACGGTAATTCAGAACCCTTTACCGGGGATGGCTGGAATCAGCATGGCACGGGCATGTACGACGCGGTACAGCTAATGGCCACCCTGCCCTATGTGAACAAGGCCAAGATAGGCGTTACCGGCCACTCGAACGGCGCGCGGGCGGCCAATCTTTCGGTGGATGACGATAACAAGGCGGACAAGGCCCTGGTGGCGGCGGTGCTTTTAGTGGCCAACGATCCTACCTACAAAAACCCCGATACCGACAAGTACTGGAACAAATACGGCAGCCGGGACGTGGGGGTTATCGCCGCCCAGTATGACGAGTTCTTCTTCCGCCGGGAATTTGCCGACGGAACCAGAAGCGTTCCCCGAACCTATATTGATACCCTGGACGCCCAGTCCTTCCTCAATTTCGGCAAAGATCCCGCCGCCGCTTCCCTGGAAAAGAGAACCAAGGATACTTTTTATACCGACACCGTTAACGGGAAAAATACGGCGCGGATCATCTATCAGCCTTATCAGATCCACCCCTGGAACCACTTTTCCGCGGTCTGCGTAAGGGAAGGGGTGGAATTCTGGGAGAAGGTTTTTGGCGCCCCCAATCCTATCCCCGCCGGGAACCAGATTTGGCAGTTCAAAGTGTTCTTTAACTTCCTGGGGCTTATCGGGTTCGGCATGTTCCTGATCAGCTTTACGATCCTCATGACTTTTACCCCCTTCTTTGCCAGCCTGAGGGCGGAAAAAATCGTCCTGCCCGGCCCCAGCCCCAGGGGAACAGGGCTCGTCTGGTTCTGGGGCGGGATGGCGGTTTCCACAATTTTCGGGATGATTATCTACTTTCCCCTGCTTGCCTGGTCTAACACCCATAAACCCGGCGTCTTCTGGCAGGCGCCGCCCTACGGTATCGCCCTGTGGGCCTGTCTCTGCGGGCTTTTGAGCATCCTCATCATGATCCTCTGGTACCGGCTCCACGGCAAAAAGACCGGGCAGGATCTGGCCGCCTCGGGGGTAAAGATACCCCTTCCGGCTCTGGGGAAAACCCTGCTCCTTGCCCTTATTTCCGTTGTGGTAAGCTACGGCTGGGTGTTTTGCGCCGATTTCCTTTTCAAGACCGACTTCCGTATCTGGGTACTGGCGATTAAGGCCTTTACCGCCGAAAAACTGATCATCGCCCTGCCTTATCTGCCCCTCTTTCTTACCTACTATGTGGCAAATTCGGTTTCGGTGAACGCCTACAACTTCAACGATCTTGGGAAAAAGGAATGGATCAACACCGCGGTTCTGGCAATCGCCAACGGCGTTGGGCCCTTTATCCTGGTAGCGATTCAGTACATCACGTTCCGGATCAGGGGGGAAATGTTTTTTGCCCGGCCGGCCTTCCCCATGGGGCCCATCGGCGGCATCTGGCTGTTCCCGATCATGGTCTTCCTGCCCCTGGCGGCCGTTATATCAAGAAAAATCTACCGGGTTACCAATAACCCCTATCTGGCGGGTATTATCAACGGGGTCATGGTGGTTATCATCAGCTGCACCAACACCCTGACCATCATTCCGTAGCGGCCCGGCAGCCCGTGGCAAGCGGGTTTTTGCCCAGGGCGCCTTTGGCGTCCCGTGTCGCAAAAACCACGAGTCGCGGGCCGCCGCGAAGCTTCGGTTCGACGGAGTTTGTAAGGCAGCCTGCCGCGCCGGTGTTCAACCCCGCTTCGGGGAAGAGCCGCCGCCGCGCCCGGTAAAGGCGATGGCGGCGGCAATGGCCGGCATCAGCGCCGGACCCGGCGGCGAATTCCGCTTCTCCCTACCCGGAACCCTCTCTTTTGGTATACACTGCTAAAAATACCACAGGGAGGTTTTTATGGCTCAAACACAGAATTGGGGGCCCCGGGTGCGGCCGCCGGTGGGCAAGTGGATTCCTTTGAGTTTCCAGCATGTATTCGCCATGTTTGGGGCGACTATCTTGGTCCCCATCCTGACAGGCATGGACCCGGCTACGGCTCTTTTTACCGCGGGTACGGGGACTCTTATCTACATTCTCCTTACCGGGGCCAAGGTCCCCGCTTTTCTGGGTTCGTCCTTTGCCTTTATCCCTCCCCTCATTGGGATTTCTTCCGCCTATGGACTGCCCTACGCCATGGGAGGCGCCGTGGCGGCCGGGCTTTTTTACTGCGTGGTGGGGCTTATTATCAAGTTTGCCGGTACGGGCTGGCTGGACAAGGCCCTGCCGCCGGTGGTAATCGGTTCGGTCATTGTGGTAATCGGCCTTAACCTGGCCCCCACCGCCATGGCTATGGCGATGAATGTGGGGGGCGGCGCGGAGGGGGAATACAGTCTGACGCTGCTTTCCATAGCGGCGGTTACCCTTGGGGTAACGGTGGCGGCGAACATCTTCCTCCGGGGCTTTTTCAGCGTTATCCCCATCCTTATCGGTCTGGTAACAGGCTACCTTTTTACCCTGATCATGGGGATCTTCTTTCCCGCCTACCACATCATTGACTTTCAGGTGATCCGGAACGCGCCCTGGTTCGGTTTACCCCGTTTCCAGGTTCCGTCTTTCAATTTTGTGGCGGTCCTGACCTTTATCATCGTGTCCCTGGCAACCATCTGCGAGCATCTGGGGGATACCCTGGTAACGAGTAAAGTCGTGGGGCAGGATTTTTACAAGAACCCCGGGCTCCACCGTACCCTGGCCGGGGACGGCCTCGCCACCGCCTGGGCCGCCCTCTGGGGCGGGCCGCCGAACACCACCTATGGGGAGAACATCGGGGTTATGGCCATTACCCGGGTGTATTCGGTGTGGGTTATCGGCGG
>JAITQR010000105.1 GCA_031288815.1 Treponema sp. | reverse complement strand
CGGCTTTATCCTCTGCCAGACGGCTCCCGGCTTCCTGGTGAGGATCTTTGCCCCTGATGGCAGTCCGGCCCTCCTGTCCTTTACCCCCTGGGCCATACGGATAATAACCCTCATATTACCCCTGAACGGCTTCCAGATCGTATCGTCCAACATGTTCGTGGTAACCGGCCGGCCCAAAACCTCGATCTTCCTTACTATGCTCAGGCAGTTCATCGCCCTCATCCCGTGTATACTCATCTTCGGCAGACTCTGGAAGCTCCGGGGGGTAGCCATGGCCACGCCCGTAGCCGACGGGTTTTCCTTTGTTGTGACGGCAGTATTCATCGCGGTTGAACTGAAAAAACTACGCCGCCAGCACGCAGGTAGCGGGAAGTGAGAGGCCGGAACTATGAATCGCCTTGGAGCTTTTTCTTCATCTCCACGGTGAGGGAAGAGGGGTCCCGCAAACCTTCCGCTCCGTTGCCGCGCTTAACCCATTCGTGGATGAATTGCAGGGCGTATTGTTGTACGCCGTCAAAGTAGGCATCGATGAAGGCAGCAAGGTCCCGTCCGACATACCGGTAGTGCCAACTTTCCCAGCGGTAGCCCGTGACTGCCTCCATGCCCTGGGGAAAAGAGAGAGACCAGCCGAAGCGGCCCGCGTTGGCGGACATCCACCGGCCCGCCTGGGTTGGGGCAAAGTGATCGCCTATGGAGCCGTCCTCCGCGCCAAAGTCCACCACCAGCCCCAACTGGTGCTGACTGTAGCCCGGCCTGGCGGATTCCCGGTCCGTTGCTTCCTGGCCCATTTCCGCAACATTACGGGCGTAGACTTCTACCTGATATTCGTAAGACCGATACGTCGAAGATACGATGAGGGTTACTCCGTCGGCCCGGGCCGCAGCGGACATCTCTTCCAGGGAATCCGCCGTAGCCTGCCTGAGCCGGTGCCCTGAACGGTTTACCTTATAGGAGCCGCCTGAAAGAGTCGCCAGGTCCGCCGGTGCATAGCCGTCAGGAAGGGGGTGGGCCTTGTCCACTAGAATCCAAAGGAAGGGGTCCCCGCTGAGACAGGAGAGGAGGTCCAGAATAAAGGCCGGTCCCTCCGCGGCGGCGGCTTCGATGCGTCGGGTCAGCTCCGAGGGTATGCCCGCATCATCTAGAAGACTGCCGAGGAAGCGGTCGAACGCGGTTGCCTGGTCCCTTTCAGCAAGGTATTGGCGCAGGTCAGCATCTGGACTACTTGAGACGGCGACCGGTTCGGGAAGGGGAGGGGGCGCTGCTTTTGAACAGGAAACGGCGCCTAAGAAAAACAAGCTGATTATTATTATAGATATAGAAGGAAGGAACATTGCTCTATCATCGACAGAAAATCACGGTCTTGCAAGTGCCCCCCAGGGTTCCTTTGGGGGGTCCGGGGACCTTCGGTCCCTAAACCCCCCGGTGGGGGCGTTACGGGGGCAGCGCCCCCGTTGAGGGGGGGTGGCGGAGGCCCGTAGGGCCGGAGCCAGGGGAGAGACTTCCCCCCTCCTGAATATTTCTATCCGGCCTTCACCTGGTGTTATACGGCCCCTGCCAAGCGTTGTTTTTGTAGACATAAAATCCAGCCGAGCGGTTTTTATCCCGGTAATATTCGAGAAAGGAGGCTCCATTTTTCCCCAGGGACGTTTTATTTTTAATATCAACATTCTCGCCGATTTCTATGGCTACCACTTCGTTATCAGAGAAAGCGCCCTCTCCTAGGGATTTGACCGCTGCCGGCAGGAAGAGAGTCGTCAGGTAGTTGCCGTCAAAGGCGTAATCGCCTATGGATTCAATGCCGCTTCCCCAGGTGATCGATTGCAGACCCACCCTCTGAAAAGCCAGTTTGCCTATGGATTCTACCGTATTGGGAATGGCTATATCCGTTATATACCCTCCGGCAAACGCCTTATTCTCGATGATCTGCAACTTGGAAGGCAGAACTATCTTCTCGAAATACCTATTGGCGAAAGCCCCCTCGCCAATAACCGTGACCGGCTTGCCATCCAAGGTATCGGGGATGGTGGTGGTGATTTCCGAATAAATAGGCTCGTTATATGGGTGGTATTGGGTAATGATCACCCCGCCGGTATCAGGATGGTCGGCATATATATAGGGGTTATAATTCGGATCGTCCTCCCACCATGCGTAGAGCCATACATCCTCATAGGCTATCTCTATCCGGTCTCCTGCCTGAAGCGGGCTTTCGTTTCCAGACCGAGACCGCCGCCATCCCAGAAACTCGAGGGCGCCCTTTTTCAAACCATCTGGTTTAGCAAGAACGGTTGCCGGATCTCCGGGAAAATACGCCTTTGAATCCACCGGAGGGTAGCCCTCTGTCTCTTGATTACCGTCATAATAAACATGATACGAATTATTATACGGGCATCCTAAAAGAAAGGGAAGCAGAAAGAGCATCGCCATACCCGGACGCAGTAAACCCGCAGCCAAATGAATAAATCTTACCCCGTATTTTACCTGTTTCTCCATCATACACTCTCCCTGAATCTGTCAATTCCTGCCGGTAGGCAGTCAACATAAAAAACGTGAAGCGAACTCAGGAGGGGGGAAGTCGCGGACTTTAAGTCCGGCCCCCCCTCAACGGGTTTCTGATGGCCGCAAAAGCGGCCTACCGTGCCCCCATAACGCCCCCCATATTCATCTCACAATTTCTATGGTTCCCAGAGACTTTGTCAATACCTTGATCAAATCCGCCTTATCCGGCCTGATAGCGCTGTTGGCGATATGTTTGGCGTGAATCGCGGTCTCGGCATATTGTTCGATTTCGGCGGCAGTGAATGTTTCCCGCTCTCCCAGAAGCTCGTCCACCACCGCGTCAAATTCGTCAAGGCTTTCCATGCCCAAGGCGTCGAGTATCTCTTCGACGCGGTTCATGCCCACAGCCTTCTCCTTCCGCTGGACAACTCTGAGATACGCCCCCAGAAGGAGGCCGTTTGCCCTTCCGTGATCCACGTCCCTAAAATAGGTGAGGGAATAGCCCATGGCGTGAACCACAATGGTCCCCGTATTGGCGATGACCATGCCGTCCAGGGCCGCGGCAAACAGCAGCTTTTCACGGACAGCCGGGTCATCCAGGCTGCCGGATTTAAGGGCGGGGAGACATTCGGCAAAGGCCCTAACGCCGCTTTTCGCGGCAGCGTCGGTAAAGGCCGATGCCCGCACCCCCAGCATACCCTCTACCGCATGGGAAAGGGCGTCGAGCGCCGTGTTGATAATAGTGCTGCGGCTCAACGTCAAAAGATACCGGGCATCCAGGAAGGCGATGCGGGGAAAAAGCGCGGGCGCGGAAAGGGAAGATTTTGATTGAATGGCATCGTTGGTAAGGACCGCATACTGGGTCACTTCCGATCCGGTACCGGCGGTGGTCGGAACAGCAGCCACCGGCAGGGCTTTGTCAATGGGCGTCGTAAACAGGGCGGCGGCAGATATGGGGTTCACTGCAAGGGCCGCCGCCGCCTTGCCCAGGTCCATAGGCGAGCCACCCCCCAGGGCGATGACGAAGTCACAGGCGTCACGCCGGGCAATGACGGCGGCGTCAAAGGCGCAGGCTGTCGTAGGGTTTGCCATCACCTGATCAAAGAGGGTATAGGCCTGGCCGTTGGCTTCCAGGGCCTTTACCACATCGTCGTATGAGCCGTTCTTTTTGGCGGAATTCCGGCCCGTCACGATCAGCGCCCTTTTCCCCAATTCTTTAAAAAGCGGCGCATTTTCAATAATGCAGTTTTCACCCCCCACTACCTTCGTGGGCATATAATAATTCATCATACTATTTCATCCACTATGTAAAGCGTTTCATCCAAATACCCCCATCTCCTCGGTTAGCTGTTCTTTGATGATAAGAGGGGGGCGGTAAGGACTATGTGTTGATGAGTATAGGTCATAAAACCCCGTTTGGCAAGGGGATGCATTGCCTCATTGAAAAAGTAATCCAAATCAAGGCAAACTATCCGGGAGTATCAGATCCCGGAGGGCAATAAGTGGT
>JAITQR010000069.1 GCA_031288815.1 Treponema sp. | reverse complement strand
GCCCGGGGGTCTACCTTGAACACGTATTTCCCCTCTTCCCGGAGAATGTTTGCCTTTTCGGAAAGTACCGGTTCGATAAGGATGCTCTCGTAATTGATCATTCAACTGCCTCCTCGCCGACCCCGTAAAATTCATTCAGGTTTTTCGCGGCGGTTTCCAGCATCAACACCCGGCGACCGTAAAAAAGCTCGTGGGCACTGAGGCGGCTATAGGAAAGATACGAGAGCCAGGGAATGTTCGCCGCCGCCCGCTTAAGCTTCGGATCATCATCTTTGAGGATAAGCACGGTACGCTGCGGGTCCTCGCCGAAATTCTTGAGAAGTTTCGCAAGATCCCTGGTTTTTCCCGATTCAACTGAAAAATCCTCTACAATTTTCAGGGTGTCGCTTTGCGCTTTAAGGCTTAGTATGCTTTTTATCGCCTGCCGTTTTGCTTTTTTGGGTATAGCGTAGGAATAGTCCCGGGGCTTGGGCCCAAAAACGACGCCCCCGCCCACCAGGACGGGAGATTTTTTGTCTCCCCGCCGGGCCCGTCCGGTTCCCTTCTGCTTGTAGGGCTTCGCGTTGGAACCGTGAACCTCTCCCCGATCCTTGGTGCTGGCGTTTCCCTGCCGCCGGTTAGCCAACTCGTTGTTAATGGCATACCAGATAAGATCCTCGTTTACCGGAACGCCGAAAACCGTTTCATCCAGTTCGACATTCCGCAGTTCCTTGCCCTCAATTGAATATACTACACGATTCATATCTACGCCCTTACTTCTTCACCGCGGCCCTGACCAGCAAAAGCCCCTTGTTTACACCTGGCACGGCGCCGCGGACCAGGATGAGCTGTTTTTCCGGATCAATTTTGACAACCCGAAGGCTCAGAACCGTTACCCGTTCCCGGCCCATGCGCCCGGGAAGCTTTACGTTCTTAAAAGTACGCCCCGGGTAAGTAGACTGTCCGGTAGACCCCGGTTCCCGGTGAAATTTGGAACCGTGGGTATGACGCCCGCCGCCAAAACCCCAGCGTTTCATCACCCCCTGAAAGCCCTTGCCCTTGGACACGCCGGATACATCCACGTAACGGCAGCCTTCCAGAACCTCCACTCCCAGGGAATCCCCAACGGCGACTACTTTTTCAAAATCCCGCAGTTCCTTTAACGTTTTTTTCGGGGGGATATTCCCGGGAAACTGGCCCTTGTAAGGCTTGGTTACGAGCTTATTCTTTTCGTCATCTATGCCGACAACGATCGCTTTGTAACCATCTTTTTCTTCGGTTTTTTGGGCAATGACGATGTTCGGATCAACCCGTACCACCGTTACCGGTACCAGGTTTCCCTCATCATCAAAGACCTGCGTCATGCCCACTTTTCTGGCCAAAAGACCCAACATCTTATTCTCCAAACACAAAGGCACGCTATTCCCCGGTCCGGGAACCGTCTGCCGTAATTTTTTCCGGAGCTTCCAGCCCGGCAAAACAAGCAAGCGCCGCTTACTGTTTTATTTCAACATCAACGCCCGCGGGAAGCTCTAATTTCATCAGGGAGTCCATCACTTCCTGAGAAGGATTAATAATATCGATCAAGCGTTTATGAGTACGCATCTCAAACTGTTCCCGGGACTTCTTGTTCACATGGGGCGAACGAAGCACGGTAACCTTATTGATACGGGTTGGCAGCGGGATAGGGCCGGTGACCTTTGCTCCCGCTTTCTGAACCGTTTGAACGATAGATTTCGCGCTCTCATCGATCAACTCAACATCGAAGCCGCGTAGCCGTACGCGAATTCGTTCATTAGCCATTATTCCTCCAGAGACAGGCAAACGCCGGAGAACCGGCATTTACCAAATCATTTCCAGCGCGCTATTCGATGACTTCGATGACCTGACCGGAGGCGACCGTTTTGCCACCTTCGCGGATGGCGAAACGAAGCCCTTTTTCCATGGCAATGGGGTGGATCAACTCACCGATAATCTCGGTATTATCCCCGGGCATCACCATTTCTTTGCCTTCCGGAAGGTTTACCGTACCGGTAATGTCGGTGGTCCGGAAGTAAAACTGGGGCCGGTAACCCTTGAAGAAGGGGCTGTGCCGCCCTCCCTCTTCCTTGGAAAGACAGTAAATCTGTCCCTTAATCTTGAGGTGGGGAGTGATACTGCCGGGTTTGGCGAGCACCTGGCCGCGCTCGACCTGTTTTTTGTCGATGCCCCGGAGCAGGACGCCGACATTTTCACCGGCCTGCACGTCGTCCAGGGTTTTATTGAACATCTCGAGGCTGGTGGCGACCGTCTGCTGGGTCGGCCTGATGCCGACAATCTCAACCTGATCCATGGCCTTGAGTATGCCACGTTCCACCTTGCCGGTTACTACCGTACCGCGGCCGGGAATGGTGAATACGTCCTCGATAGGCATAAGGAAGGGCTTGTCGCTGTCCCGGACCGGATCGGGGAAATAAGAGTCCATAGCGTTCAGAAGTTCCTGAATACACTCGGTGTCCTCGTTTTCCATACCGCCGTTGAGGGCTTCCATGGCCTTGAAAGCGGAACCTTTGATAATGGGAATCTCTTTGCCGGGGAAACCGTTATTGTCGAGAACGTCTTTGATCTCTTCCTCTACCAATTCCAAAAGCTCGGGATCGTCGATCATGTCGATCTTGTTGAGGAAGACGATGATATTGGGAACGCCTACCTGCCGGGCCAGGATGATATGTTCCCGGGTCTGGGGCATGACCGAGTCCGGGGCGGACACGACCAGAATCGCGCCGTCCATCTGGGCCGCGCCGGTGATCATGTTTTTGATGTAGTCGGCGTGTCCGGGACAATCAATATGGGCATAGTGCCGCTTATCGGACTGATACTCCAGGTGCCGGGTATTAATGGTAATACCACGGGCTTTCTCTTCCGGCGCGTTGTCAATATCATCAAATTTCATTACCTTGTCACCGTAATGTTTACCACAATACATGGTAATAGCGGCGGAAAGGGTAGTCTTTCCATGATCGACGTGGCCGATAGTACCAACATTCATGTGGGTCTTTGTACGGTTAAACTTGTCTTTCGCCATTTAAGTGTCCTCCTTACCTTTGGGCACACAAATTAATTTATCTTTACCAAAATAGGCGCATCAAAACCAAACGTTTTGAAGCCGCCCGGCTTGCCAAAAAACTACATTCCGGCGGAATTTGCCACCGGAAACTTCAGCGTAAAGAAAATGAAAATGGATTTTAGCGGAAAACAGACGGCAAAGAATGAATGATTCTTTAACCCTAAAGGGGGTTTCAAAAAACCCCGCTGTCCCGTTCCACCTGTCCCATCATAATCTACGCTTTCCGGACAAGACGCTATTGAAACCTGTTCACAGCGCCCCATCCCGATGATCGGTTTGGATCACTGGCAGCCCATTGCACTTGCAGGTTTTGCGCCACTCTGTGCCGCGAAAACCACAATTTACGGGGCTTACTTTGGCAGTTGCAAGGTAAAAATCGCCTCTCCGGCGATTTTTGGGGTTTTACGCGCGAAGCGCAACAAACTGCTAAGCCGCCCCAGGCAGCCTATACAGGATTCCAAGGGAATCCCGCGAGACCCCGCGACCGGGTATTCAGGCCAAGCGTAAAACAACGCTTTCCAGCCTGCCTTGCCGACGATATATAGATTTTTCTTCTAAACCTCCCCGACACCGAACCAAAGGTTCACCCGCAACGCGGTTATAATCCGGTATAAACCGGATAAAAATTTCAAAAAACTCTTCCGGGCCGGAACCCGGTTTTTTTAACCGACATACAGCCGAACCGGAACAAACCCGGCCCTGCCGCGAAAATCTACCAGCGATAATGGGCAAAAGCCTTATTGGCTTCCGCGTTTTTATGGAGATCCTCCTTCTTCTTGAAGGCCGTACCGGTATTATTATACGCGTCCAGCAGTTCCGCCGCAAGACGGTCCCCCATACCCCGGCCGGAACGGGCCCGGGCGGCGTTGATTATCCACCTCATCCCCAAAGCTTCCCGTCGGGATTCCCGAATTTCAATCGGTACCTGGTAGGTAGCGCCCCCGACCCGCCGGGATTTGACTTCAATAACCGGCTTTACGTTATCAATAGCCTTGAGGAACACTTCCAAAGGTTCCTTTTCCGCTTTTTGCTGGAGGATTCCCAGGGCTTCATGCACGATACGGAGTCCGATGGAACGTTTGCCTTCCCACATCATCCGGTTTACAAACTTGGAAACCACCACGCTGTTGTATTTAGGATCCGGGGCGATACCCCGATCCACGGTCTTCTTTTTACGTCCCATTGCCTACACCTTACGCCTTTGGCCGCTTGGCGCCGTATTTTGACCGGCCCCGCTTGCGATCCGCCACACCCAAGGTATCCTTGGCGCCCCGGATGATATGATAGCGAACTCCGGGGAGGTCCTTAACCCGGCCGCCGCGAACCAGAACCACCGAGTGTTCCTGCAAATTGTGGCCGATACCGGGGATATAGGCGGTTACCTCAGTCCCATGGGAAAGCCGCACCCGGGCCACTTTCCGTAAGGCCGAATTGGGTTTTTTGGGGCTAAAAGTCATGACCCGGGTACATACCCCGCGCTTCTGAGGACAGGACTGTAAAGCCGGCGATTTCGTCTTGGAAGTAACCTGTTTCCTCCCGAAACGAACCAACTGATTGATCGTAGGCATTATAAAGAACTCCCGCAATGCAAGGCTAGGCCTTTCGCTTATATAAAGTCCCCGCCAAACGGCAAGGCATAATTTCCCTATCCAAGGAACCTTACCCTAGCAAGTCCGCAAAGAATGGTCAAGTGGGTTTAGGGAAAATTTAACAAAATTTATGCCGAAAGTCAAAAAACCCACAAGCGCGGCGGACTTCGGGGCTTACTCCCACTCGATGGTGGCCGGGGGCTTGCTTGAAATGTCGTAGGTAACCCGGCCGATGTCTTTGACGGTGTTGGTGATGAGGGTGGAAATTTCCAGCAGATCCCTGGCGGGGAAGGGATACACGTCGGCGGTCATGCCGTCGGCGCTGGTAATGGC
>JAITQR010000006.1 GCA_031288815.1 Treponema sp. | reverse complement strand
AAACGGTGGAGAAAGCCGCCTCCATCTACATCAAGACCAAAAACAGCCAGATCCTGAACAGCATCGGCGACCGGGAACTGAGGATCTTGGGGGAAGCCTTCAAGGTAAACTACCGGAAGGAATTTCTGGATTAGCCTAAAAGACATACTTTAAAATTAGGCCGAAGGCCAGGCGAAAAGGCGCACGAAGGAGGAATAATATTAGGTAAACCGGCCCTTCGTGTACCTTTGTGCGCCTTCGCGGTTAATATTCTTCATTACCTGGTTTCTCTCTTACCCGGCTGTTTAGCTCAATCAAGCTACTAACGGGCCGTCGCGCTTCGCGGGTACCTCCCAAAATCGCCTCACAAGCGCGACTGGCTCCCAAGGAAGCGGGTTTACGCCCATGAACGCAGAATTCCGGTCAAGTTCCCGTTCCATGGTGCCGAGGTATAGAGGCTTTTAGGTGGGATATTTCCGCCTTCTCGTAAACGGAATCCGGCGCGGTCGGGGAATTTTGGAATAAGACGATAGGTTCAAAAAAGGCAATTGTCTTGCCGTACCTGCCCGATATATCAGGGTCTGCGAATAATGGGGTATGATAAATATTCAAGGAGGTAAAGCTTACCATGGTTCATTCGTTTCTGATGATAGGCCAGTCCAATATGGCCGGGCGGGGTTTAATCGGCGAAGAGCCCCCTATAGAAAACGCCAACCTTTTTATGCTGCGAAACGGCCGCTGGTACCCCCTGAGCGAGCCGGTTAACTATGACCGTCCCTTTGCCGGGGTTTCCCTGGCGGTGAGTTTCGCCGATGAATACCAGAAAAAATTCGGCGGCCAGGCGGGGCTTATCCCCTGCGCCGACGGCGGCACTTCCCTTGAAGACTGGCGGGAAGGGGGCCAGCTTTACACCCACGCGGTATACCAGTGCGGGCTGGCGAAAAACATCAGCGAGGTAAAAGGGGTTCTCTGGCACCAGGGCGAAGGGGACAGCGGGGACGAAAAAAACGCCTCCTCTTACGCGAAACGGTTTAGCGGAATGATTAAGGCCCTTCTGAGGGACTGCGGTGTTGAAGGCGCGCCGGTTATACTGGGCGAGCTGGGTTACTTTCTGAAAGACAATCCGAAAAACGCCGAGCCCTTCTTCCCGGTAGTGAACCGGGAACTGGCGAAACTCGCGGCGGAAAACAGGGGCATGGCCCTGGCCGGCGCCGAAGGGCTGGTATCAAAAGGCGACAATCTCCATTTTGATTCCAAATCCCTCCGGGAATTCGGAAGGCGCTACTTCCAAAAGTACCTGGAACTTACGGGGTCCGCGAAAACCGGGTGACGAAAAATATTAACCCCCAAGGCCATTTGGCCAGCGCACAACGGTACACGAAGGGCCTGGTTTCTAATCATATCCTTCCTTCGCGCGACTTTTCGCCCGGCCTTCGGCCTTTGCGGTAAAATTTTTAGGTTGCCCTTTAGTCCAAGCAGCCTGCTAATGGTCCAGGATCTTTCGCAAACCTTTCAGCTTCTTTTGGGCGATTTGCGCGCCCGGCGCTTCCAAAACCAAGCGGGCGGTCTTGTTCCCCAGATCCGCGCATTTTAAAAGCGGCATGCCCCGGAGCCAGGCGGAAACGAAGGCGGCGCAGAAAGCGTCTCCCGCGCCGGTGCTGTCATGGGGGTGTACCGCGAAGGTTCTGCTTTTCAGGGTGTTTCCCCCGGCGAACACCACGGCCCCCCACTTTCCCCGCTTAACCACCACAATAGGGAAAATTTCGTTGACCGTAAGGCCCAGGAAAAAACGGTACATGTCTTCGGTAAAGTACTCCAACTCCTCGGCGCCCTCCCCGATTTCCCGGTTGCTCAGGGTTTCGTAGAAGGCGGTGGACTCATCCTCGTTCATAAAGAGGATGAGGGGGTAGATCCGGCCGTAGGTGACTATTTCGTGGGCCCGGGCCCGGGCAATCGCGGCGGAGCTTAGATCCAGGGCCACGGCGGTTCCGCTCCGGTTCGCCAGGTCAAGAACCTGCCGTACCAGGTCCTGGCGCTCCATCAGGTAGCCGTCTATCACCACCACGCCGGCGCGGCGTATGTCTTCCTCCCGGATATCCTGCCTGTCAAGTTTCAGGGCGGCGGAGGGGGCGGCGGCTATCCGGGTTTCCTCTTCGCCGGCGCTTCCCCTGGATTTCCCCTCCTCCCCCAGTTTCAGTATCAGGCAGCACCCGGTAGGGACGTTTCGGGGAAACAGCCTGGTCTTTACCCCGGCGGCCGAAAGCTCCGCCTCAAAGAAGCGGCCCCGCTCGTCAAGGCCGCCGGAGTCCGGAGACCTTCCCGCGGCCCCCATGAAACAGACCTCCATCCCCAGAAGGCCCGCGATTTTCGCCACATTGGCGGCCCCGCCGCCGGAACAACTGAACTTGTCCGGCAATTCCCGGAGAGCCGCCGCAAGGGCCTCATATTCCAGGTGCTGTACCGACTGATCAATACCGTGCCGCCGGGCGAAATCCCTGTCTCCCCGGGCAAAAAAATCAACTATCACGTTACCTATGCAGAGAAGCCCGGCCGATTCTTCTATTCTGGACAATGAACCTACCTATTTGGGAAGGGCGATAATTCCGTGAAGTTCCGGGTTCCTGGCAAGCTCTTCCTTCAGCCCCGCCGCCCGGCCCTTGTTTACATAGTCCCTGGCCTGGAAAGAATACCTGAATTGGGTGTGAATGTCGTAAGTCCCGGCCATAAGGGCGTAGGCGTCCTCGGTCATCACCAGTTCCTCGTCCGTGGGGATGATGTAGATGGGGATCCTCGATTCCGCTTTGCTGATCATCGTCTCGGTATTCCGTGTATGGGAAGCCTTGTTTTTATCGGGATCAAAGACAATCCCGATATCCTCAAGGCCGGAAAGGATCTTCTCCCGCATGAACCAGGCGAATTCCCCCACTCCGGCGGTAAAGACCAGGGCGTCCACCCGGCCCAGTACCGCCTGATAGGCCCCGATGTACTTCTTGACCCGGTGGGCTTCCATGTCCTGGGCCAAAAGGGCCCGCTTGTCCCCCTCCAGCTTGGCTTTCTGGATGTCCCGCCGGTCCGCGTACCTGCTGGTTATCCCCAAAAGCCCGGATTTCTTGTTCAGGGCGCTTTCCATCTCGGCGGCGCTCATGCCGGTCTTCCGCATCACGTAGAAGGGCATGGCCATATCCGCGTCCCCGGAACGGGTTCCCATGATAAGGCCTTCCAGGGGGGTTATTCCCATGGAAGTGTCGAAGGAACAGCCGTTCTTGACCGCGTTTATCGAGGAGCCGTTCCCCAGATGGCAGATGATAAGGTTCGTCCGGAAGGGATCCTTGCCCAGGAGTACCGCGGCCCTTTTGGCGGTGTAGAGGAAACTGGTTCCGTGAAAACCGTAACGCCGGACCGAATACTTCTCGTACCACTCGTAGGGCACCGCGTAGAGGAAAGACTCGGGCGGCATGGTCTGATGCCAGGCGGTATCCATGATGGCGCAGTGGGGGACCCGGGGCAGCACCTTCCTGGCCGCCTCTATCCCCATGATGTTGGCCGGATTGTGCAGGGGCCCCAGATCCTTTACCTCGTTGAAGGCCGCCATGGCCGCGTCGTCCACAATGACGCTTTTGGTAAACTTGTCCCCCCCGTGGAGTACTCGGTGTCCCACCGCCTTGATGACCGACATATCGCTGATCACCCCGTGCTCTTTGCCCGTCAGGGTCCTGATGATCAGATCCACCGCCTCCGTATGGGTGGGGCAGTCGTGGTTAAACGTAACTTCTTCCTTGCCCTTTGCCTTGTGGCTGATGAACGAGCCCCCCAGGGTGACCTTCTCCACGATACCCACCGCCAGAATATCCTTGGCTTCCCAGTCGTATACCTGATATTTGGCGGACGAAGATCCGCAATTCAGCGTCAAAATAACCATGTACTACCTCGCTTCTTCAATTTTAGAAGAATTTTAACCAAAATACCACAGGCGGCGGGCCAGGTGGAAGACTCCGGAAGCTTTGGCTCAAAGGGAGTTTGGGAGGCAAAATCGCCTCCCCGGCGCGATTTTTTAGGGTTTCACGGGCGAAGCGCGACAAACTCTAATCGTCAATGGCCCCGTAAACGGTCTGGATAAAACGCTTGGGCAGATCGGCGTTTCCCCCGGGGTAACGCTGAACCAGGAACACCGCCACCATATCTTCCCCGGGGTCTATACAGTACCAGGTGCCCAGCATACCGCCCCAGGCCCACTCCCCCAGGGAACCGTTGAGGCCGGCGGCAACCGTATCCCGCATGGCCCTGACCCCCAGCCCGTAGCCGTAGCCGGCCATCTGGGGGAAGGCAAAGCCGGACATTAGCTCCGGCCTTACGTGGTCCTGCCTGATAAGCTCCACGGTTTTGCGGGAAAGGATCCTGAAACCGTCCAGCTTGCCTCGTAACAGGAGCCGCCCGTACCTGGCCATGTCCGCCAGGGTCGAGGCAAGCCCGGCTCCCCCGCTCTCATAGGCCGGCGGCCCCTTTTCCTTGCCCGGATCGACCCAGGCCGGCTCCTCCTGCCGTTGAAGTCCCGATTCCGTATGGACGTACACCGCCGCGAGACGGGATCGCTTTTCCTCGGGGACGTAAAAAGCGGTATCGGTAAGCCCCAGGGGATCGAAAATGGTGTCTTTCAAATAAGCGCCCAGGGTTTTTCCCGAAATCACCTCGATAAGCCGGCCCAGGATGTCGTGGGAAAAGCCGTACATCCAGTATTCGCCGGGATGGAAGCAAAGGGGAATCTTGGCCGCCTCGTCAACAACCCGGGCGGTGGTCCAGGGCTTCCCCCGGGCGGCGTCCTCAATCGAAGCCTTTTCGGCTTCCCGGAAAAGCAGGGCCGAGTAGGACTGTTCCCCGGGGTAGGGTATCCCGGAGGTCATGGTAAAGAGATGCTCAAAAGTCAGGGGCTGCCGGGCGTTTTCCAGCTGGACAATACCCCTCGCGTCGTGGCGGGCCACCTTCGGTTCCCTGAAGGCGGGAAGAAATTCCGCTATGGGGTCATGGAGCTTGAAAAAGCCTTTCTCGTAGAGGGTCATGGCCGCCACAACGGTAAAGGTTTTGGTCATGGAATACACGCGGAAGATGGTGTCGTCCCCCATGGGGATGTTCCGCTCCCTATCCTGCATGCCGAAACTCTTCCGGTACGCGGTCACATCCCGGCGTACGATGACGGCGCTTACCCCCGCGGCTTCCCCGGCGTCGACGATACGCCGCAGGTAAGCGTCCACGTTTCCCAGTCTTTTAGGACAAAATCCCCCGGAATTTTCCATGTCTGTCACCCAGCTCCTTAAAAATAGCGTTGTTCGGAAACTCCGGTTTCCGAACAACAGCCCCTTGGAAACAGCAAAATACGGAGTATTTCGTAAGACCCGCAACAAACGTATTGCCGAACAAGTCCAATGGTTCCGTACTTTCCAATCGGGTTTTAAACCGCCTGTCCATAACGCGAAGGCCCTGCGGACAGACTCTATTTATTCATCATCCGCACAATCAATTCGTAAATTTCCTGTCCTCCCTGGGCGGGGCTAATCTGGCCGAAATACACCTTCTGATAGGAAAGATACCCGGTGCTGGCCATTTCCATATCGTTGGGCAGATGATCCGTTTCCGGGGTAGTATGGGGCCCG
>JAITQR010000122.1 GCA_031288815.1 Treponema sp. | reverse complement strand
CTCCTCTACGAGGTAACCCTTCCCATGCTCGCCACTATGGCCTAGGCCCTTTTTCTTTAGGACAGGACGATACGGTGGACCTTGAGGCCGAGGCCTTTCTCATCCAGGCTTTTAGCCTGGGTCTGCCCATAATGTGGACACATATGGACTCGGACCCTGGGTCCGCGGCTTCCTTGAAAACCGTATTTTCGCGGCTCCCGGATGGGAAAATACAGGGTCTCTCCACAAAGCAACCGGTTTTGTGGACAGACCCTGGCTCGATGGTGTAGACCCCCGGTTTCCCGAAGGGCAGTTTGCTGCGGCCACCGCGGATTATCCGCCATTGGAAAGTCCCGTCAAGGTAAACGGTCCCGGCTTCCAGTCAAAAAGTGATTGTATTGGCGTAAACCATCTCTCTGGCTGTCGGACAAATTTATTCGTAGCGAAGGGTTTAATACCCCGCCCTTCAGGGCGTTCTTAAGGTATTAAACCCTGAGTCTAACCACCACGGGAGAACAACATACATCGCCCTTCAGGGCGAGGTTGTTGATTTCTCCAAAAGAGCTTCAAATACCATTAAAATAATCCACCTGTTTCCTTGACATATACCGCGCGCGGAACTTTCATAAAAGTAAGGAGAATTGTGCCTTAAAGGCCCCGGAGCGTTTTGATCGTTCCAATCCTGTTTTCCAAAGGAGGCCGCCGCGCCGACTGGCAGCCGGGGATTTTTCCCGTGATCATAGTATTTCTATTGCCGGGAAAAGTCGCCGTCCCTCCGGTTGCCTTTAGTGGAAACAGCAAAAGGCGGTTTTGCGAGATTGGTCCGGCGACCAGCCGGGCTGCCGGACAAGTCCCTTATGGGTGTAATTCCGCCGGGAAGAGGAGAGGAGTTCGATATGGATATTATTAAGCCCAGTGTGGCCGGTACCCTTGAGTCCAGCGACATTATGATTACTGTGGAACCCGGCGGGCCGGGGATAGAAATCGATCTGCAGAGCATCGTGGGAAAACAATTCGGCGAAGAGATACGCCGGGCCATCCGGGAAACCCTCTCGGAGCTTTCGGTGGAGCACGCCAGGATCGGCGCCGTGGACAAGGGTGCCCTGGACTGTACCATCCGGGCCCGGACCAAGACCGCGGTGTACCGGGCCGGAGGGCGGAGTTCCCCCGATTGGAAGGTGAAAGAATGAAACAGCTTCGAAGAACCATGCTTTACGTCCCCGGCAATAACGCCGGCATGGTAAGGGACGCGGGAATCTATCGCTCCGACTGCATCATGTTCGATCTTGAGGATTCGGTTCCGGTAAACGAGAAGGACAGCGCCCGTTTCCTGGTGTTCCAGGCCCTGACAAGCCTGACTTACCCCGGCAAGGAACTGGTGGTTAGGATCAACGATCCCCATACCCAGACCGGCAAGGACGATATCGACGCAATCGTGAGCGTCGGCAAGGCGGTGATCCGGCTCCCCAAGACCGAATCCGCCCAGGATGTGCTTGACTGCGAGGAACTGATCGCCAGGGCGGAAAAAAAATACGTCCGCCCCGCCGGGTCAACCCGCATGATGGCGGCCATTGAAAGCGCCGCCGGGGTACTCAACGCGAAGGAGATCGCCTTTTCCAGCGGGCGGCTCACGGGGATCGCCATCGGCGCGGAAGACTACGTGACGGATCTCCGGACTAGCCGCTCCCCGGAAGGGACCGAGCTGCTCTTCGGCAGGAGCATGGTTCTCCTGGCCGCGCGGGCCGCGGGGATAGACGCCATCGACACGGTTTATCCGGACGTGAACGACGAGGAGGGGCTGTGGGAAGAAACGGCCCTTATCAGGCAGCTGGGCTTTGACGGCAAAAGCGTCATCAATCCCCGGCAGATAAAAATCGTTCACCAGATCTTTAGCCCTTCGGAAAAGGAAATCAAGAACGCCCTGGCGGTCATCGGGGCCATTAAGGAAGCTAACGCCAGGGGATCGGGGGTCATCGCCCTGAACGGCAAGATGATCGACAAGCCCGTGGTTACCCGGGCGGAACGGGTGCTGGATCTCGCCAAGGCCGCGGGCATCCGGTTTGAGGAAGACGGCGGAGAGGAGGCCGGGTGATGAACAAAACTGAAATCGCGAATATTCCCGGCCTGGGCGGGGCTTTTGACTTGGAGGCCCTGCGGAAAGACTACAGCACCCTGGCCCAGCGGGAAATTTCCCACAACAAAATCGCGGCCAGCCTTGAGGAGGCGGTCAAAAACTCGGGCCTCAAAGACGGAGAGACCGTTTCCTTCCACCATCATTTCCGGGGCGGCGATTATATCGTCAACATGGTGCTGGACAAGCTGGCCCAAATGGGCTTCAAGAACCTCACCCTCGCCGCGTCCTCCCTCACGGACTGCCACGCCCCGCTGATCGAACATATCAAAAACGGGGTTATCCGCCGGATCGAAACATCCGGCCTGCGGGGGAAACTGGCGGACGCGGTTTCCAACGGCCTTATGGACATACCCGTGGTCTTCCGTTCCCACGGCGGTCGGGCCTACGCCATTGAAGAGGGGCATCTCCCCATCGACGTGGCCTTTCTGGGGGCCCCTTCCTGCGATCCCTTTGGCAACGCCAACAGCTATTCCCGGGACAGCGACACGGTGGTTATGTGCGGCTCCATGGGTTACGCCAAATGCGACGCCCAGTACGCCAAGAAAACTATCATTATCACCAACAACATTGTTCACTTTCCCAACGTGCCCTTTAGTATCCCCGAAAGCGATGTGGACCTTGTGGTCAAGGTGGATGAAATAGGCGATCCCGCGGGGATCATGTCCGGGGCTACCCGCTTTACCACCAACCCCAAGGAACTGGTCATGGCGGAAACCGCCGCGGAGGTGATAGAGGCTTCCGGCCGCCTGGTAAACGGCTTTTCCTTTCAAACCGGAACCGGCGGCGCTTCCCTGGCGGTAACCCGCTTCCTCCGGGATCGGATGAAGGCCAAGGGCATTACCGCGAGTTTTGCCCTGGGGGGTATCACCGGATCTATCGTGGACCTCCACGAAGAGGGGCTGGTGAGAAAACTCCTGGATGTCCAGGGCTTCGATCTCAGGGCCGCCGAATCCCTGAAGAACAACCCTTTTCATTACCAGATTTCCGCCGAGTACTACGCCAGCCCCCGGGAAGCCGGGGCCGCGGTGAACCAGCTTGACGTGGTGGTACTTTCCGCCCTGGAGGTAGACCTGGACTTTAACGCCAACGTCCTCACCGGATCGGACGGGGTAATCCGGGGCGCCATCGGGGGCCACCAGGACACCGCCTACGGCGCGTCGGTATCCATCGTGATCTGCCCCCTCACCAGGGGAAGGATACCCTGCGTCGTTGACCGGGTGGGGACTATCGTTACCCCGGGGAAAACGGTGGACGTAATCGTCACCGAACAGGGAGTGGCGGTGAATCCGGAACGGAAGGATCTGCGGGAAAAATTCCTTGCCGCCCGGATTCCCCTGCGGGACATTGGGGAACTGCGGGCCATGGTGAAAACCCTGGTGGGCAAACCCCGGCCGGTGGAATTTACGGATAAGGTGGTGGGAGTGGTTACCTACCGGGATGGAAGCGTCATCGATCTTATCCGGCAGGTAAAGTAGCGGCCCCAATGGAGCTCCGTTTTGGGTCTCCCTTTTCCGGGAAAAACCTGGAGCAGCTTAAACAGTTTCTCCGGGGGAACGGCCTCAAGTACGACCAGCGGATACGTTTTTCGGTCTGCGCCCTGGAGGGGGACGCCGTCGCCGCGGCGGGCTCCCTGGACGGCCGGGTACTCAAATGTATCGCCGTTTCCCCCGGCTTCCAAAGCGAAGGGCTCGCCGCGATCATCGTGACCGAACTCGTCAAAGAGGCGGGCCGGCGGGGCCTTTTCCACCTTTTCCTGTTTACCAGGCCGGAAAAGGAGGAGCTTTTTGGGAACCTGGGTTTTTATACCGTCGAAAAGACCGGCGCCGTCCTCCTGATGGAAAACAAGTGGGAGGGGATAACCCGCTTTGTGGAAGCGCTCCCCCGTCCTCCCGGGGATATTTCCCCCATCGGCGCGGTCATCGTCAACTGCAACCCCTTTACCCGGGGCCACCAATACCTAATCGAAAGCGCCGCCGCCCGCTGCGGGGCCCTCCATGTTTTCGTGGTTTCCGAAGACCTCAGTTTTTTCCCCGCCGATCTCCGCTACGAACTGGTCCTTAAAGGAATCGCCCACATTCCCCGGGTCTATCCCCATCCCACCGGGCCCTACCTGATCTCCGCCCAGACCTTTCCGGATTACTTTTTCCGCGAATCCGCCGATCCCCTGGACCTGAACATGGAGCTGGATCTGCGGATCTTCGCCCGGCGCTTTGCCCTCCCCCTGGGGATCAGCCGCCGTTTTGTGGGAAACGAAGCCCTGGACCCGCTGACCGCCGCCTACAATCGGGCCATGGAACGTATCCTCCCCTCCTTCGGCATAGCGGTAACCGAGATTCCCCGGCTTGAAACAGGCGGAGGGCCGGTGAGCGCCAGCCGGGTGCGGGAACTTTTAAAAAAGGGCGATCTGGAGGGAACCAGGGATCTGGTGCCTCCCACGACGTTTGAGTGTTTAAAACGGTTCCAAAACCCCAACCCGGCCGACTCCGGAACCGCCCCGCCGGGCCGGGAATTTTGACGGGTTTGAGTATGGAAAACAGGGGATATTTTGAGGGCTGCCGTCCGGTAAGCCTGGAGGAGCTTCTTGCCGGGCGGGATCGCCGCGCCCAAAGGCAGCAGGAGCTCCTCTCCCAATACCGGGACGCGAACCCTTCCGGGGAGGGCTTTTCCCTGCTTTCCCTCGGCCTCAACATACCCGGCGAATACAAACGTTTCCCCCTGGCGGATCGCTGCTTTCACGAGGAACTGCGGATCACCCGGCTCAGCCTGGAAGCGGAGAGAATCCCCCTCATCCACGAGGAGGAATCGGAAAGCCATGCCGGTTACGCCGGCTTTATCTGCGCCGGCGCGGATCCGGAGCGGCTCAAGGAACTCGCGGAAAGCATCGAGGATACCCACAGCCTGGGCCGGCTCTTCGACATTGACGTGCTCAGGGCGGAGGGCCTTAAACTGTCCCGCCTTGACCGGGGAAAGACCCGTCCCTGCCTTATCTGCGGAAAACCCGGGTTTGTCTGCGCCCGGAGCGGGGCCCACAGCCCGGAGGAGCTGATCCGCCGGGTGATCGGCCTTATGGAGCGGTTCATCCGGGAAAGGCTGGGGGATATCGTCGCGTCCGCGGCCCTGCGCGCCCTGCTGGGGGAAGCGGCGGTAACACCCAAACCGGGACTGGTTGACCGGGCAAACAACGGGGCCCACCGGGACATGGATTTTTTCAGCTTCATCGATTCCACCGCCGCCCTGCTCCCCTGGTTCCGGGACTGCGCCCTGGCGGGATACGAAAGCGCCGGCCCCGGCGGAACGGTTCCCGGTGAGACAGATCCCGGCGGGGGCGATCCGGAGGCCCTGTTTCAGTCTCTGCGGCGGCGGGGCAAGATCGCCGAACTCCTGATGCGGCGGGCCGCCGGGGTGAACACCCACCGGGGGCTGCTCTTTTCCCTGGGGCTCCTCAGCGCCGCCTACGGAAGGCTCTACCGGGAATCCGAGGAGCCCCCCGCCGGGGCCCTGCTGGATTTCGCCGCCAGGATGACCGGATCCCTGGCGGAGGATTTTTCCGCCCCCAATCCCGCGCCCTCCCACGGGGAACTCATCTACGCGAAAAGCGGCGTCACCGGCGTCCGGGGGGAGGCGGCCGCGGGTTTCCCCACCGTCCGGAACTGGGGGCTGCCGATCCTGCGCCGCCTCCTGGCCGAGGGCAGCGGCATGAACAACGCCGGCCTGGGAACCCTGCTCCACCTTATGGCCCATACGGAAGATACCAACATCATCCACCGAGCCGGCGGCCCCAGCCTGGAGGCGATACGGGCCGAAACCGCCGCCTTTTTAGCCGGCAAGCCCGATATGGAGGAGATGAAAAAAAAGGCCGCCCAGATGGACCGGGACTTTAGCGCCCGGAACATCAGCCCCGGCGGGGCGGCGGATCTTCTGGCGGTCTCGATCTTTCTGTGGGCCCTGGAATCGCGGAAAGCGGAAGATTGAGAGAATTCTCGCGACACGGTTTGCGCTATTCGGCGCCCGCTAAAAAACGCAGCCAGTCTTACTTTTTTACAAACCTATCCCAGTTCTTCGCGAAGGTTACCGCCAGCCTGATGGCGTCCACCAGGCTCTCCTCGTTGGCCCGGTTCTTCCCGGCCTTGCCGAAGGCGGTACCGTGATCCACCGAGGTGCGGATGATGGGGAGGCCGATGGTGGTATTGATGCCGCTCATCTGGGAGTAAAGGCCGGTCTTGGGATCCATCCGGAAACCGCAGAGTTTTAGGGGAATATGCCCCTGGTCGTGGTACATGGCCACCACCACGTCGAACTGACCCCCCA
>JAITQR010000113.1 GCA_031288815.1 Treponema sp. | reverse complement strand
GGGGTTTGTGGAGCTCCCTCGGACAACATTCCGCCAGGGAAACCAGGAAATCAGTATCGACACGGTATATTCCGATTCGGCCGCCGTTCTTGACAATGGCACCCGGTATCTCCCTCATGACAAGCTTGATCTCTTTTTCCTGATCCTGTGAATTCCAGAGCAGGATACCTGCGGAAAGATCATCGGAAGACGCGAATCCTTCAACGGTATCACCGGAAATGGAAAGCCGCCGCCGGTCAATGGGCATCCAGCCGTAGAGCTGGAAGGCGTAATAGCTGGGATGCTTCCGACCTTCCACCTCTACCGCCGCTATTTTATCCGCCATAGCCGTACTTCCTCCCTGCTTTCCCATAAGCGCACAACCGATTGGGAACCGGGCCGCTCACCTTCCGAATGAAGGGTTACGATGCAGCGGCGTGGGCCTTTGCTCCAGCCTTGCGGCGCATGAGCATCCAGGTTAAGGCTGTATTCTTGTCCGTTGCCGGCACCGGGGCCTATATCAAGAACCTCATCAAACCGGCCGGAGGCCTTACCCCAGGGGGAGACGCGATCCCTGGCCGGGTTATACACGCCGCCGTGCAGGAGCACGTTCTTAACATAAACGCCGTCTACGAGGTAATCCACCCGCAGTCCTACTAGGATATTTACCCCGCCGGACATTTCGCCCCTTCCCTCCCGGGTAGTAAAGCTAAAGCTCAAGTTTTCCGGCGCATTGTCCATCACCACTCCGGCAATACCCCGGCCGTCATCGGAAAGCGTACCTGCCCGGAGGGTCCAGGTTTTGGGATCGAAGGTGCCGTAATCGCCAAGAGGTACACCGTCGCTGCCGCGATCCGTAAATTGCCAGGTACGTACATACCGGGCATTGGGCATGGGATCCACAGATCCTATGGATCTGCCGCCCGGGCTTTTTAGCGCAAGAGCCACGATACCGGGGGCGGGTATGCTGATATTCAGCGAATATTCCGGTCCGGAAAGGGTCTTGGTATCCTCGGCGATCAGTTCCGTTACCGCCGATCCATCGCCGGCACTGGCGTTTTCCGCGTCTACGCGATACACGTCAAGCGATCCTCCCGCCGCTACGGCAGCGGGGATGTTTTTCATGTTTACCGTGACATTTATCTTCTCCGCCGTATCGTTCCAGAACATGACGGCGGCGGTATCGTTATCGCTGGAGGCAAAACCGTCCAGCGATTCGGTGCTTGATACAAAGGAACCGCGTTCGGCGGGCATCCGGCCGTAGAGCTTAAAGGCATGGTATATGGCTCGCTCTTCCCCCGTGTAGGACAGAAAGCCGCCCCGGTTAGCGTTCGCGAACTGTGGCGTATCCGGTTTGAAGTTCATATAGCGGTTGAAGTTCACGGCGGCGATATCCGTCCATTCCGTGAGTTGTTTCACATGCCGCATAAATTGTACCGCGCCAACAGCCTTTTCCCGCAAACGCTTGGTCGCCTGCGTATCGGAGGGTGTATAGTTTTCGTATTCGGTGATCAGAAAAGGTACGGTTTGAAAATTATCTTTGAGGATGGAGCGGAGGGTGTTCAGATAGACCCTGGCCATGGTTAAATTTCCGTAGCTGTGGTAGATATAGTAGTCCAGGGGCGCCACAAGGGAATCCCCCGGCCGCAGATAGTCCACAAAAGGCTTGTTGATTTCAGTACGGCCTTCGGCGCTGGAGGGTCCGCCTATAAGGATGTCCGGATTCTTTTTTTTAATCAGATTGGCCGTGGCGGCGTATATCTCGTTATACAGGCTCATGCGCCCGGACTGGGTATTGCCGTAGCCAGAAAGCCCGGTAACATCCAGGTATTTCTGCCAGTTTGGCTCATTCAAAACCTCGAACACCAGGGGGCCGTCTTCCGCATACAACCGGGCCAGTTCAGAGCAGGCTTCGGCGAAGACGGCCACGTCCTTGGGCGCGCCGGGGAAACCCGTGGGCGGAACTGCGGCGTTGGCGGTATATTTTCCGTCCGCCCGCAGCACATTGGGCGTTCCGTAAAACGACAGTATAGGGACGATGTCAAAACCGCGCAAAGCTTTTAAGACCGCGAGCATATTGGCGTCGGTACGGGTTTTTACCACGCCGTTTTCTTCATAGACATGAATGTCGGGCCGGTTAAAGGCTCCCATGACAGTGGGCCCCTCAAAACGCAGCAGGGAACGAAACGACGATGCGGGAAGGTCTCTCAGTTTCGACAGATTCTCTATAAAAACCTTTTCTTCATGCATCACCTCCACTTCCTCAAACAGGCCAATTCGTTCCTTGACCAGCGGATAGTATTCATTGACGGAAAAATCCACGTTAATGCTGTCCCCCGCCGGGCCTGGAACAGGTCCGGCGCCGCCCTCCTGCCCTCCCCCCACACATGTCTCCATCCCGGCAAGCGCCGCCAGGACGGACAGGCTGATAATCACCTTTCGACTGTTCATCGCCGACTCTCCTTAATTTGTGATGCTTCGGCCAGGTGTACCGGCGGGGAGTTTGAACATACGCGCTTCCCAGGCATCCAGTCCCGCCTTAATGTCCGCCAAAGCAGCCGAATATTCCCGTTTGCCGGAAAGGTCGCCGCCATCATTTTCCGCGCGGTTGGTCTCCAGGTCAAAGAGCCGCTCCGTCACCGTACCGCCGGGGGTTTTTCCGTAGTGATATTTCAGGCTGCCCTTCCTCACCGCGTATTTGACGGAGCCCTTTTCGGTTTGAAATTCGGAAATGCTGCGCCAGTAAAACGCGTCGTGGATATCTCCTTTTCCCGTTCCATTTAGATAGGGGAGGAGATTTACACCATCGAAACCATAGGAAGTTATTTTATCATCGCCGTATCCCGCAACGGCAGCCAAGGTGGGAAGTAGATCCAGGGTACTCACCATCCCGGTAAACCGCCGTCCACCCGGATACACCGAGGGCCATTTGATCGCCAGGGGTACCCTGACCCCGCCCTCGTAAAGGTCGTACTTCCCTCCCCGGAGCCCACCGTTATACGCCGGACCTTTGGTAACACCGTTTACCTTTACGGCTACCCCGCCGTTATCGGAGGCGAATATCACGATGGTGCTCCCGGCAATGCCCTTTTCTTCCAGCTTCGCCAGTACCTCGCCGATGCGGGTATCCAGTTGATCCACCATGGCCGTATAGACGCGCCTGGCGTCATCGGGTATATACGGATATTTTTGATAGAATTCGTCCGGTACCTGGTAGGGATCGTGGGGACAGTTATAGGCAAGGTACAAGAAGAAAGGATTATCCTGGCCGGCGCTGGCGTCTATAAAATCCAGGGCCTTGGCGGTAAAAACATCCGTCAGATGTTCGTCCGGATTGCGTTCAGTGTATTTTTTGGCCTCCGACCCTGCATCGAAACGGTACTCCCGGATGTTGCGGGAAAGATTCAAGGCCGGATCCACCGTGCCCTTCCCACCTGCGCCGTCGCCTCTCCGCGCCTTGCCGTCGTATAAATGCCAGCCGCCGGCGGGCAGACTGTCGGCGCCTATCTTATAATAGCTGTTCTTGCCGCCGGGAAAACCATAGAAGTAGTTGAAACCCCGGCTGTGGGGCAGGCAGTCCGGATCGGCTACCCCCACCCCTCCGACGATACCCTCGCTGTTGACGGTTATCGTCCCGCCCAGATCCCACTTGCCAATGGCGCCAGTGACATAGCCCCGGTTTTTCAACAGAGCGGGCAGGGTGTCCGCGCCGATACGGGCAAAACCGCCGCGGGTGGTCCTGTTGTCCTCAAAACCCATGGCTGAGGGGAACCGGGCGGCCATGATACCCGCCCGGGAAGGACTGCACACCGGGGCCGCCACATAAGCGTCGGTAAAGGCGATTCCGTCGCGGGCTATGGAATCTATATGAGAGGTATTCGCGGCAGACTTCCCATCGTTTAGATCGTCGAAGATCGAAATATCGCCGTATCCCAGATCGTCGGCCAGTATGAAGACGATATTCGGCTTTTTCCCCCACGAGTCGGTATCCGGCGTCCCCTGCGGATTAATATCCGGCAGGACCGCCGGCCGGATATAACCGGCAAACGGCAGGGCAAGGCTTAAAACCCCCGGTATAGAGAGAGCGCCTTTCTTTAACAGTTCCTTGCGGTCCGGCATGAAATCCTCCTTACTTTTTTCCCCAGGTCCTGTCGTAGGCGGTCTGGGTGATCTCTTCCGCCTCGCGGATACCGAATTTCTCCATGGTCTCAATGTACTTGTTAAAGTTTTCCAGAGGTTCCGCGCCGACGATGAACTTCACGGTCATCTCTTGCGAGTAGGTCCGCACATCGGTCATGATCTTGCTACGGCGGGTGTTTTCCTTGTCGGTTAGTTTGAAGGCCGGCAGAGTATATTCGCTGTCCAGACCGGGATCGTCGCTCCACCGCATCCGGGCCGCCAGGGCCCCGGGATCCGCCAGGAGGTTCGCGTGGGACTTCGCGTCCCCGGGGTTGTAGGATACCATGTCCCGCATTTTCCACATGTAGCTCAGTTCCTCGGTGGAGTATTTGGAATTACGAAGCATCGCCTCGGTGTAAACCAGCGCCCCATTCACCATGGTATAGGACAGACCCTCGATCCCCCAGGTATAAAGCTGGGAACCTTCGGGGGTGAAGCCGTAGTTAAGCCAGCGCAGGGCCAGTTCCTTGTTCCTGCTCTTGGCGCTGACGGCGGTGGGGTTGTCATTAATGGTGTCCTGCCATCGCTGTTCCCAGTGGAGCTTCTGGTCGGCGCTAAGCCGGGGATGCTGGAGGGGTATAATCTCAAATTTTTGTTTGAGCCCCAGATTATACAGTACCCCGGACATCAGATGCCCGATCCCCAGTTCTTTGTTGACGAAAAGCTTTTGGGTTTCGGAACCGATGGTCATAAAGTCCTTGGGGATATATCCCTTGCCGTACCAGTCGTTCATCAGCGCAAGGTATTTTTTGTAATCCTGGTGGGCGGGACCCCAGAAAACCTTCCCACCGTGGTTCAGGAAGTCCTGCTTAAGGCCGTAGATCCCCAGGGTATACCAGTCTATCCCTTCAGCCGGATGGCTTAACTGGTAGGGGATCATCCCCAGGGCCTTCAGTTTCGGGAGCAGCCGCTCGTAATCCGCCAGGGTAAGCGGGGGCTTGGTTTCCCCCGCCGCAGCCAGTACATCCTTGCGGATAAGGAGCTGCCCCGGGGGCGGCGCGTCCCCTATTTGGATACGGTATATGGCGGAAATCGTTCCATCCTCGTTGCGGACCTTCTTGTTCAGCATGGAATCCAGGGTAATCGTCTTTGCGTAATCGGGCATATTCGCCTCAACCAGCGGGGTAAGATCGGTGAAGAGCCCGTCCTGGACGCCTCTTTCGGCGCCGCCCTGGTAGGTGCCGGCCTTGCCGATCATGTCCGGCAGATCCCCCGAAACCATGAGCAGGTTAAAAGTCTCGGTAGTTTGGGAAGCCGGCGGATTGATAAATTCGACGCTTACCCCGGTCTTTTTTAAAATTTCCTTGTACCAGTCCGTGTCATTGTAGGTCTGGAGGATGCTCTGGACCGAGGCGTTCAGGGGAAACCAGAACTTCAGCGTTGCCGTCCCCTCTTTAACCAGGGGATAGGTAACTGCCCCGCCTACCTGGACCGCCGCCTGCCCGGCGGGACTTTCCGGTTTTCCCCCGCCGTGGACCGGTACCATAACGAACAACACCAGCGCGGACAGGCCGCAAAAAAACAGGCTCCCGTTTTTCATCACAATCCTCCTGTACAAATTCCTAAAAAAATTGATCAGCCCTTTAAAGAGCCCATCATCAAACCCCGGGTAAAATACTTTTGGATAAAGGGGTAGATCACCAGGATCGGCAGGGTGGATACCATGATCGTCGCATGCCGTACCGTCAGGTACAGGTTCGCGATCTCGACTCCACCGTCAACGGTATTCCCCGACACGGTCAGGGAAATCAGTATGTCCCTGAGGAATAGCTGCAACGGCTTGAGCTTGGCATCCTGCAGATATATCATCGCGCCGAACCAGGCGTTCCAGTGGCCTACCATGTAATACATGGCGATAACGGCGATGGTGGCCTTTGCCATGGGAACAGTGATACACCAGAGGATTACCAGGTCATTACCGCCGTCTATCTTTACCGATTCTTCAAGCTCATAGGGAATTTGGCTAAAGGCGGTACGCAGGATGATCAGGTTCCAGGTGGCGATAAGGCCCGGGACGATCAGGGCAAAGCGGGTATTGTACATGCCCAGGGCTTTGACCAGAAGGAAGTTAGGGATCATGCCGCCGCTAAAGTACATGGAAACCACGATAAAAACCATGAAGGCTCGCTTTACCATGATGTTTTTGCGGGAAAGGCCGTAGGCGCCGAGCACCGTCATGAAGATATTGGCGGCGGTACCCGCGAAGGCATAGATCAGGGTGTTGTAGTAGCCACTTTTGATGTTGGGGTTATTCAGCACCACCTCGTAGGCCCGGAGAGAAAAGCCCAGGGGCTTCCACATGGCGCTGTAAGTGTTGGCGTAGAGATCCGCGTCGCTAAAGGAAGACATACACACGTACCACATGGGATAAACGCAGACGAAGGCGACCAAGGCGGTCAGGATAATGTTGAAAACGTCAAAAACACGTTCACCGGCGGATGTTTTCATATACTGCCCCTCACCACAGGCTTTCCTGGTTTATCTTCCGGCTGATTCGGTTCGCCGACACCAGGAGGATCATGTTCACCACGGAATTAAAAATCCCCACCGCCGCGCCGAAACTGTAGTTGGCCCGTTCCAGCCCGGCCCGGTATACATAAGATGAAACAATATCCGCCACTTCATAGGTCATGGGATTGTAAAGTAGTATCACCTTTTCGTAGCCCTGGCTCATAATGTGGCCGATCCGGAGGATCAACTGGATGGTGATGATGGGGAAAAGTACCGGCAGGGTGATATGAACCGTTTGGAGGAAGCGTCCCGCGCCATCCATGGCGGCCGCCTCGTAAAGAGCCGGGTCAACCCGGGAAAGGGTGGCGATATAGATGATGCTGGCCCACCCGGTGGTCTTCCAGATGGTACTCCCCACGAAGATGGGTCTGAACCACTCGGGTTTGATGAGGAGATTCATCGGCTCCTGGCCGAGAAGGCTGAGGATCTGGCTTACAATACCGTTCCGGGAGGTAAAGCTGACGATGATGCCGCACATCACCACCACGGAGATAAAGTGGGGCAGGTAGCTCAGGGTCTGGATGAACTTCTTATACCGTCCACCCCGCAGCTCGTTCAGGAGCAGGGCAAAGACGATCGGCATGGGGAACTGGAAGACAAGCTCGTAAAGGTTTATCAGCAGGGTATTCCGGATGACCCGCCATGCGTAGGGGCCCGAAAAAAAGGTAACAAAGTGTTCCAGCCCCACCCAGGGGCTTCTGAAAAACCCCAAGCCGGGACGGAATTCCTTAAAGGCGATGACGATGCCGCCCATGGGAATATAGTGGAAGATGATGTAGTAGGCCGCCACCGGGAGCAGCATGAAATAAGCGTACTTGTACTCGGTAAAATTTTTCCGTGCCCGGTACGGGAATCCTTGGTTTTTCATGGGTTCAGGGTAGGGCCGGTTTCCGGAGATATCAATTTGTATTTTTTACGAAAGGTGATTTTTTATTTTTTAAATTTTAACCATGTCCGGCATCTTGTTTAGTCTCCCGGAATTTCCCCGGACTCATCCCCTCGGCCTGGCGGAATTTTTTGATAAAACTGGGGATATCGGAATAACCTATCCGCTTAACGATGTCTTTTACCGGCAAATTCGTGGAAATCAGGAGTCTTTTTGCCTCGGAAAGCCTCAAATTCGACACATACTTGTTAAAACCGGTCCCAAGCTCCTCTTTAAAAAAATTGCTGAGGTAAGAAACGGACAGGTTAAATTTTTCCGCCGTCATAAGCAGGGAAAAATCCGGCCTGTTGCAATTGGCGTCGATAAAATCCCGTATCTCCCGGGCGGTCTGCCGCTTGCTGTTCCTTCTGCTGCCGACGATACCCTCGCAGAGGGTTCCGGTCAACCTGGTTATTTTTTCTTTGAAAACCGGGAAAGAACTGAAATTCCATAAGTCCTTAAAGGCGGCGCTGTCCCAGGGCAGGTTGTTCTTCACCAGGGTTTTAAGAACCGAGTTGGCGATATCGGAGGCGTAAAACCGCGGGTTCAGGGAAGAATTGGTGTTAGCCTCCGCCTTTTCCAGGAGCCGGGCCAGGAAGGCAAGAGCCTGCCCCGCGTCCCCGGTCTTCAGGGCGTGGAGGTAGAGGGACAGTTCCTTTTCCGGGTAGGAAGGCGTTTCATCCTCCGGAGACGGCTTAAAGGCGTATATTCCCGGCAGGACTTCAAGGCTCCGTTCACGGATTGCGGCGTAGGACTGCATAAAGGACGACTCGCAGCCCAGGGGACTACTGGAAAACCCGCCCATACCCACGAGGGCCCCGGGGCTGACATTGGCCCGGACAAATTCCAGTACCCGGAGGGCAATGTCCCGGCCCCCGCCTTCCTCCAAGCTCGCGAGGCCGGCCGTGGCTCCGTAGGCTGTGTTTACCAGGGCGGCGTAGGACTCTTCCCGCTCCAGCTTGAAAAGGTAGACCTCATATTCTTCCGTCTGGAGATTGTAGAGGATCTTCGGCTGATACCCCGCCTTTCCAGTATTCTGATCCGCTCCCGGACGGCGGACCCTGGCGGATTTTTCCGGGATGTAGACAAAGAGCATCAGAAAATACTCGTGCTTAAAACTGAAGGACATGATGCCGGGCATCATGTCCTGACCCTCACCGGCGGCGGTCCCCTTCCCGTCCTGGTAAGCGCCGCTGATAAGCCGTACCAGGGCATGGTGTTTCATGATAAGATCCTGCCGGGCAAGATCGCTCTCCAGCGATTTGTTCCGGCTCCGGTATTCGTCAAAGACCTCTTCGAGGGCGCCGAATTCGTCCTTGTTCCTGCCGGGGTAATTCCCGCCGGAGATCAGTTTGTCCATAAGCCGCTTGACGGGCCGGTAATTCCGGTAGGCTGCGGTGGCGGAAAAGAACAGTCCCAGAATAACCATCGCCATAGCCAGGAGAGAAAGGATTGTTCGCATGGTTCCGATCTCCCGGTAAAAGTCATTCCGGTCCATCACAAAAAAGTAGTTAAGTCGGCTGTCTTCGGAAATAAGCCGCAGGGTGATCTGATCCTTCCCGGTAACATCGTAACGGAAGATGCCGGTTCCCTTGAGTTGAACCAGTTTTCCGTAGATATCCTTGCCGCTAAAAAGGGCGGTATCGCTAAAGTACACCGGCCGGTTTTCCTCATCCAGGATCATCACCGAATAGTCATAGTTCCCCAGATAGTTGTCGAAGACCAGGCGGAGATCATCCCAGTTGAGCAGGAAGCCCATGGTTGCCTGGGGGGAGATGTCGAGCAGGGGCACCGGGTAGGTAAAAATAGTGGTGTTGTTCCCACCGGCGGCAAGACAGATCTTTTTGGGTACCCGGTCGTTGTTTAGGGATGAGAAAACCCGCTTCATCGTCATCTCCACCGCATCGTACACCATCTGTTCGAAAAGATGGTAGGGAACCGCCTCCTCGGCGAAGTAAATAAACCGGCTGCCCCGCTGGTAAAAGAACGTCGCCTTGGCATTCCGTATGTTTTCCCAGCAGTAAGCCATGGCCTTTACCAGTTCATCGCTCCGGTAAAGATCTTTTTCCCGGGCCTCGCCGACCTGACCGGAAACCACAGAAGCGTAAAACGCGAAGTCCTTGATGATTAGGTCGATCTCGTTTTTCACCTGGTTGAACTTGTCTATCGATTTAATGTTGATGGTGTTCACATAACTGTTGATGTAGAGGAAGTAAAAAGAAAATATCATGAAGATAATGATCCCCACCGTCAGCAGGAAGGATGAGAAAAAATACCGGTTCCTGACGGATTTTCTTCTAAAGCCCCAAGCCGCGCTATCCATGGTCACGGAGCCGGGGGAGCAGGCGATCCCACACCGCAAAGCGGGCCAGGCATATCCTTTCCTTTTTTTTAAAAACAAAAAGAATAATCTGTATTGTATTTCCTACGGATTTGTTTTTAGAATATTCATTGGTCATCTTTAATCCGTAATACCAAGGCGACACCGGATCATTTCGCCTTTATGTTTAGTGTCTGTCCACAAAGGCGGTTGTTTTGCGAACAGGGGCGCTCCCCCGCATCTGGCAGAAACCGCGGTCTTAAAACTGTCGCGTAACACCCTGCGCGAAACGCCGAAACCGCCTTACCCCTCCCCGAAGCCCGTAAACACAACCATAACACCTCTATTTTGCGCTGTCAACAAAAATACGCAATCGCGCGCGCCGCCCCGGATTTGGGTTTCCCCTATGAGGCCTTGTTATCGGAGTAAACGGTGATGCCCATCCCAACCGGACTTGATCTTGTTCCCCAAAGATAAGAGGGTTAACGGGAGAGCCGTTCGCAAAACGGGGGTTTTGGGAACGGTTCGCATTACGAAATTCGAATGACGAATCCGGGAGAGAGCGGAGCGCCCTTTTGGGGCCGTATCCGCCGCCGAAGGGGCAAAGCGTAAAACTCTCAGGCAAAAGTACCGGGTTCCGACGAAACTCCGAAAAGGCCGATTTGGTTCCTCTAGGAGCCTGTTGCATTTGTGGATTTTTGCGCCATCAGTGCCGCAAAAATCCCAATTATCCGGCTCCTTTACGCAGTTTGCAGGGTAAAAAATCGCCTGAAAGGCGATTTTTTAGGGTTTTACGCGCGAAGCGCAACAAACCGCTAGGGGATCAAACGGCGCCGAAGAGGCAATCTCCCGCAAAGGGAGAGAATCTTTCAGGTCAAAGACGGAGCGCAAACCGGAAGGCCCGGCCGTTTGGGCGGATCTTCCCGGGAGTCCTCGGGATGTACGGAAAAGCGTACCTAATAGCGCGTTTCCCCGCTCCCGCGAGAGGTTGTCAGGGCTCCCAAGATCGTTCGTTCCCGGCCGGTTTCGGTTCCGGGGCGGATTTTACGTTTGCGCGCTTGCCTGAAGGAGGCCCCGGTTTGGAAAAGAAAACACCGTTATACCAATGGCATGAATCCCACGGGGGAAGGATGATCCCCTTCGCCGCTTACCTGCTCCCGGTGCAGTACGAAGGAGGGGTGATCGCCGAGCACAACGCGGTCCGCGAAAGGGCCGGTCTCTTCGACGTGTCCCACATGGGCGAATTCCTCATCCAGGGGCCCGGGAGCCTGGAGGCACTGCAGCGGCTCTTTACCAACGATTTTACCGGCATGGCCTTGGGCCGGGTACGCTACACCCTGATGTGCGACGAAGCCGGCGGGGTCATTGACGACCTGGTGGTCTGCAAAATGGCGGAGGATCGCTACTTCCTGGTGGTGAACGCCGCGAACCGGGAAAAAGACGCCGCCTGGATCAGGGCCCGGCTGGGTGAACCGGGGGCGGGCTTTGAGGATGTCTCCGGCTCCTTCGCCCAGATAGCCCTCCAGGGCCCCGCCTCCCTTGAGATCCTCTCCTCCCTTTCCGCTACGGTTCCCCGGAGATACTACACCCTCATCGAGAAGGGGGATGTTGGGGGTATACCCTGCATCGTGTCCCGCACGGGTTACACCGGGGAATTGGGCTACGAGCTTTACTGCGCCCCCGGGGATGCCCCGGCCCTCTGGGAACGGCTCCTGGAGGCGGGGAAGGGAACGCTCAGGGCCTGCGGCCTCGGGGCCCGGGACACCCTGCGGCTGGAGGCGGCCATGCCCCTCTACGGCCACGAGATGGACGAAACGGTGAACCCCTTTGAGGCGGGCCTGGGCTTCGCCGTCAAGATGGCCAAGGACGATTTTATCGGGAAGGCCGCCCTGGCGGGAAAGGAGAAAAGTTCCCGGATTCGGGCCGGCCTCCAGGTTATTGGCCGGGGGATCATCCGGGAACAGGCGGATCTGTACTGGCGGGGGAAACGGGCGGGCAGAAGCAGTTCCGGCACTTTTTGTCCCTTCCTGAAGAAAGCCCTGGCCATGGCCCTCCTCGATACGGAGGCCGCCGAACCGGGTACCCTGATAGAGGCGGATGTGCGGGGCAAGATGGTGGCCGCGGAGGTCTGTACCCTGCCTTTTTACAAGAACAACTCCGCGACCCAAGCAACGGAGGTAGGAATATGAATTTTCCCGGGGATCTGAAGTACACCAAATCCCACGAGTGGGTAAGGGCCCTGGAAGGGGGCTGGGAGATCGGCATTACCGATTACGCCCAGCGGGAGCTGGGGGACATCGTGTTCGTGAATCTGCCCCGGGAGGGGGACGGCCTGAGCGCCGGGGTCTCCTTCGCCGACGTGGAGTCCGTCAAGGCGGTGTCGAACATCTATAGCCCGGTAAACGGGACGGTAAAGGAACTGAACCAGGGGATACTCGACGATCCCGCCCTGATCAACCGCTCGCCTTACGAGGCCTGGCTCATCCGGGCGGAGGGGGTTCCGGGGGGGGAATTCCTCTCCGCCGCGGAGTACCGGGCCCTGCTTCCCCAGGAGTAGGGGTATGGGCTCATACCTGCCGAATACCCCCGCCGGCCGCCGGGAGATGCTTGCCGGTATAGGCCGCGGCTCTGTGGACGAGCTTTTCGCGGCGATCCCGCAAGAGGCCCTGCTGGGGGAACTGGCCCTGCCCGGGGGCATGGCGGAGATGGAACTGGTAAAGGAGATCGGCGCCCTGGCGGCGGAGAACCGGGTCTTTCCCCGGATCTTCCGGGGGGCCGGGGCCTACCATCACTACATTCCCGCGGCGGTAAAGCGGATCAGCGCCAACGAGACCTTTGTTACCGCCTACACCCCCTACCAGGCGGAGATAAGCCAGGGGATACTCCAGTCCATTTTCGAGTACCAGACCATGATCTGCGAGCTTACCGGCATGGACGCGGCCAACGCTTCGGCCTACGACGGGGCAAGCGCCGCCGCGGAGGGGGTAAACATGTGCCGGGACCGGGGCCGGGAAACCGTCTATGTCTCCTCCGCCGCCCATCCCCAGACCATCGAAACCATCAAGACCTACTGCGGGGCTTACGGCGCGCCGGTGCGGATGGTTCCCGCCGGGGAAGACGGCAGAACCGACGCCGAAGAACTCAGCCGGCTCCTGGCCGGGGACGCCGCGGAGGGGAAAGCCGCCTGCCTCTACATCCAGAGCCCGAATTTCTTCGGCCTTATCGAAGATATCCCCCAATTCGCGTGGATCGTCCATGCCGCCGGGAGCTTCCTGGTGGCGGGGGTGAACCCTGTTTCCCTGGGGATCTTTGAAAGCCCCGGCGCCCTGGGGGCGGATATCGCCGTGGGGGAAGGCCAGCCCCTGGGGCTTCCCCTGGCCTTCGGCGGCCCCTACCTGGGCTTCATGGCCTGCAAAAACGCCCTTATGCGGAGGCTTCCGGGGAGGATCGTCGGGGAGACCACCGATTTCAGGAGGAAACGGGCCTTTGTGCTGACCCTCCAGGCCCGGGAGCAGCATATACGCCGGGAAAAGGCTTCGAGCAATCTCTGTTCCAACCAGGCCCACTGCGCCCTCACCGCGGCGGTGTACCTGTCGGTAATGGGCGAGGAGGGCTTCGCGGAACTTTCCCGCCAGTGCCACGCCAAGGCGGTCTACGCGGCGGGGCTCATCTCCTCCCTGCCCGGATACTCCCTGGTGTACGGCGGGGAGTTCTTCAACGAATTTGTTACCCGCTGCCCGGACACGGAAAAGACCCTGGCCCTGCTGGAAAACCACGGCATCCTGGGGGGATACCCCCTGGCCCGGGACCGGATCCTCTGGTGCGTCACCGAGATGAACAGCAGGGCCGATATAGACGAACTGGCCGCTATCCTGAAAGGGGGATTGTTTGAAACTGATATTTGAGAAAAGCAGGAAAGGTTCCGGAACTTCGGTGCTTCCCCCCTGCGATGTGCCGGCGGCGGATCCCTCCGCTTTTGCCCGGAAGCTTCCCGCCCGGCTTCCCAGCCTGGACGAAAACAGCCTCTCCCGCCACTACAGCGCCCTGGCAAAACGATCCTTCGGGGTAAACGACGGCTTTTACCCCCTGGGTTCCTGTACCATGAAGTACAACCCCAAGATCAACGAGGAGCTGGCCGCCCTGCCGGGTTTCCGGGACATCCACCCCCTGCAGCCCGCCCATACGGTGAAGGGCTGTCTCAAACTGCTGGATCTCGCCTCCCGGTATCTCCGGGAGATTACCGGCATGGACGCCATGAGCTTCCAGCCCGCCGCCGGGGCCCACGGGGAATTTACCGGCCTCCTCCTTTTCGCGGCCTGGCACCGGAGCCGGGGCGATACGGGGCGGACTACGGTAATCGTTCCGGACAGCGCCCACGGCACCAATCCCGCCAGCGCCGCCATGGCCGGTTTCCAGGTACGGAACATCGCTTCCGGGCCCGACGGCTGCGTGGATCTTGAGGCCCTCAGGGCCGCTGTGGGGCCGGACACCGCGGGACTCATGCTCACCAACCCCAATACCCTGGGGCTTTTCGATCCCAATATCCTGGAGATTACCGGGATCGTCCACCGGGCCGGGGGGCTGTGTTACTACGACGGGGCGAACCTGAACGCCGTCATGGGAATCACGCGGCCCGGGGATATGGGTTTCGACGCGGTGCATCTGAACCTCCACAAGTCTTTTTCCACCCCCCACGGCGGCGGCGGCCCCGGTTCCGGCGTGGTAGGCTGCAAGGACTTCCTCGCCCCCTTCCTGCCCCTGGAGGGAGATCCGGAGGCCCGTCCCCGGAGCATCGGGCGGGTCCGGGCCTTCTACGGCAACTTCCTGGTAGTGGTAAAAGCCGCCGCCTACCTCCTGAGCCTGGGAAAAGAGGGGATACCCGCCGCGGCCAGGGACGCGGTGCTTAACGCCAACTACCTGATGGAAAAGATCCGGGACCAATTCCCCCCCGCCTATCCGGGGCCCTGCATGCACGAGTTCGTCATCTCCCTGGAGGAGCTCAAGCGTTCCCACGGCGTCTCCGCCCTGGATCTGGCCAAGGCCCTCCAGGACAGGGGGATGCACCCCCCCACCATCTACTTCCCCCTGATCGTCCACGAGGCCATGATGATAGAGCCCACGGAAACCGAGTCGAAGGAGACCCTGGACGAGGCCGCCGCCGCTTTCCGTTCCCTTTACGAAGAAGCCCGGAAGGATCCGGAAAAGCTCCGCCGTTCGCCCCTGGGTACCGTCATCGGCCGGCCCGATGACGTAAAGGCCGCGCGGCAGCCGGTGCTGCGTTACACCGCGCCATGATAAAGCGGGGTTTCATTGTCCAAACCGGGGAGACCAACCCCTACCGGAATATCGCCCGGGAGAAACTGCTCCTCGACGCGGTTCCCCGGGAAACCTGTATCCTCTACCTCTGGCAAAACCGGCAGACCGTGGTGATCGGGCGGAACCAGAACGCCTGGACCGAGTGCCGGGTAGCGGAACTGGAAGGAGAGGGGGGCTTTCTGGCCCGCCGTCTCTCCGGGGGCGGGGCGGTGTTCCACGATCTGGGGAACCTCAACTTTACCTTTCTGACGCCCCAAGAGGACTACAACCTGGAACGGCAGAGTTCGGTGATCCTTCAGGCGGTGAGGAACCTGGGAATTGAGGCGGAGATGACCGGCCGTAACGATATTGAAACCGGGGGCCGCAAATTCTCCGGCAACGCCTTCTACCGGGGGGAGCGGAACGCGTACCACCACGGCACCCTTCTTGTCCGGGCCGATATAAAGGCGGCGGGGCGTTACCTTTCGGTCTCCCGGGAGAAGATCCTGAGCAAGGGGGTGGAATCGGTGCGGAGCCGCATGGTGAACCTGGCCGAATGTAAGCCGGATATTACCGTCCCCTCCCTTGCCGCGAGCCTCCGCGCCGCTTTTGCCGAAGTCTACCGGGTCAAGGCGGAAGAGCTTTCCCCTGAACCGCTTTCCCCGGAGCCGGCCCCTTCCCTGGAGGACCGCTTCCCCGGCGCTACGGCGCGGCTTGCGGAGCTTACGGCCTGGTTTTCCTCCCCCCAGTGGAAGTACGGCAAAAATCCCCCCTTTCGCTTCAAGGCGGAACGCCGTTTCTCCTGGGGCGGAGCGGACATCCGTTTCGATGTTGAGCGGAACCGGATCGCCGGGGCGCAGATCTTCTCCGACGCCATGGACAGCGGCTTTATCCTGGAGGCGGCGGAAAAACTGAAAGACTGCCCCTTTGAACCCCGGGCGGTGGCGGAGAAACTGGCGGCCATCGATCCCGCGCACCGGATAGAGGCCGCGGACATAGCCGCCATGATCTTTGAATCCGGGGAAGGGGACGCGCAAGGGCAGCTTGTTGATTGATTGCTATTGAACAACCATGCTGGTATAAATTATTCCTATGGCAAAAAACGAGGCGCAAACAAGAAGGGATCTCGTTGACCCCGCGCTTTCCGCGGGGGGATGGACCCGGGATCATGTAAAGGTGGAGGTATCTACCGGCGCCTATGACATGGTAACTAAAAAGCGCAGGCAGGGAAGAACCGACTATCTGCTGCGGATAATCGCGTCCAGGGACACCCAGCCGGTCGCGGTAGCCCTCATCGAAGCGAAGGCGGAAGATAAATCTCCGGGTTTTGGCCTCCAGCAGGGGAAACGGGACGGGGATATTGACCGGCTCAACGTGAAGTTTGTTTTTTCGACCAACGGCCATCAGTTTGTTGAATATGACAAATTCACCGGCATGACCTCGGCTCCAAAACCGATGTCGGAGTTTCCCACAGAGGGGGAACTGAGAAGGCGCTATGAAAAAGGAATGGGCTTTCCCCTTGAATCGGAAGCCGCCAAGCCGCTGCTCATTAAGTATACCGGCGGTGAAGGGGAACGGCGGTATTATCAGGACGCGGCTATCCGTGGGGCCCTGGAAAAAATAGCCCAGGGAAAAAACCGGGTCCTGCTTTCCCTTGCTACCGGTGCGGGGAAGACCTTCATCGCGGTCAATCTGTTGAAAAGGATAGCCGATGCGGGATCGCTGCGAAAGGCGCTTTTTCTCTGTGACCGGGATGAGCTGCGGACCCAGGCTCTTAACGCCTTTCAGGGTAAATTCGGTTCCAATGCCGCTGCGGTTGAAAACGGCAACCCCCAAAAGAACGCGAAAATCATTATTGCCACCTACCAGTCCCTGGGGTTGGAAGAAAATGATGACGCCGGTTTCTTTACCGGGCATTACCCGGAAAATTACTTCTCCCATATTGTTATCGACGAGTGCCACCGGAGCGCCTGGAATAAATGGTCGCTGCCATTGGTAAAAAACGAAAAGGCGGTACATGTTGGACTAACCGCGACTCCCCGAATTCTAAAAGTCAAAGAGGACACGGAAGAATTCCGGGAGGATGATAAAATCACCGCCAACAATGTCAGGTATTTTGGCGAGCCTGTTTATGAATACGGGATGCTGCAGGCGATTGAGGATGGCTTTCTGGCCGCCTGCGAGATTCAGCGGGGAAGTGTAGACCTTGACAACACGGGCATCAGCTTTGAAGATGTTTTGCGGCGCAATCCCCGGGACTGGAACACGGGGCTGCCGGCTGCGGAAGCGGACTTAAAGGATCTGTATGAGAAAACAGATTATGAGTCGAAGATAATGCTGCCGGATCGCGTTTTTGCGATGTGCAAGGATCTGTTTGATCATCTGGTCAAAACCGGGCAGCCGGAGCAAAAGACGATTGTTTTCTGTGTCAGGGATATTCACGCGGAATTGGTTTCCGCCGAGTTGAACAATCTATATACCGAGTGGTGCAAAACCCGCGGAAAAACTCCCGCGGCGCATTATGCGTTTAAGTGTACCTCAAAAAGCGGCG
>JAITQR010000302.1 GCA_031288815.1 Treponema sp. | reverse complement strand
TCCTGATAGTATTGGTGGTACCCATGGCCTCCTACGGCATAGCCCGTTACCCCTCGGTGTGGACAAACGGGATCTACGCCTTTTTTATCGGCGGTATGATGATCCCCTTCCAGGCCTATATGATCTCCCTCTTTAAGGAGCTGAAAGGCATCGGCCTATTCGGAACTTTTCCCGGAACCATACTGATCTACGTGTCCGGCTCGGTGGCCTTCGGTTCCCTGCTTTTTACCAGTTTTATCAAGACCACCGTACCCGTGGAGATCGAAGAATCGGCCCGGATAGACGGCGCCGGCTCTTTACGGCTTTTCTGGAAGATAGTGTTCCCCCTTCTTGCCCCCTGTACCGCCAGCATGATCATTCTTAACGGCCTGGGGATATGGAACGATTTCCTCATGCCCAGCCTGATGCTCAACGCCAAGCGGCCCTCCACCCTCAACGTGATCATTTTCAACTTTGTGGGGCAGTACAATACCAGGTGGAATTTGGTATTCGCCGGGGCGGTTATCTGCATTATTCCCGCGGTGCTTATCTTCGCGGCCCTGCAAAAATACTTTATCAAAGGGATTGCGGCGGGGGCCGTTAAGGGTTAACATTCCGGCATGAAGCCGCGGGGGCTCAGCCTTTTTAACAAATTTATTATTGCGTTTATTTCCGTCGGCGTTGTCCCCGTTCTGCTGATAAGTTTTTACTCCGGCCGGCTTTTCCGGGAACAAAGCCTCGCCGTTATGGAAGACAACTACCGCCAGGCGGCCCTTTACGGGCAGCGGAACATAGACAGCCTGGTGGAGAAATACAACACCATTTCCAAGATGCTTTACACGTACAGCCCCGGCAGCGGGGGGGTCCTCCGTGACGCCGGGGGTCTCGGTTTCGCCAATGTCCTGAAGAGCCGGGGGAGCGGCGGTCCCGAAGAGCTGAAACGGCGCAACGATATTATCTCGTTCCTGTACCTGGTTCACTCCTCGGATCCGTACATCAGCAATGTGATTTTTATTGAAAGCGACGGAACCGTCTACGCCTACGGCCGGAACAACCGCCCTCTTATCAACGGGGACGTTTTTTTGGAACTGGTTTCCCCTTACCGGGAGGGGGAACCGAACCGGCTCGAGTTTATCCCCACCCACCGGGACAGCTACTTTCTTGGATCCTACAGGGATGTTTTTACCCTCCTCAGGAATTACCTGGATATCTCCTACCCCCTGGGGGTCTACCGGGTTTTAGGGACTCTTTACATTGAGGTCGACGCTTCCGTTCTTGACGCGGTATGGAGGCCCTTTGAGAGTTACCGCAAGGCGGAGATTTTTATTACCGACCGGGAAGGCAGCCAGATCTACGGGAACCCCGTGTACTCGGCCAAACGTGAAAACCAAAAAGGCCCTTTCCTGGAAATCTCCTCCCCCTGTACCCTGGCCCCCTGGGAACTGGTATTCAGGATAGATTACCAGGAAGTGATGGGTACCACCGCGGAACTTCTCCGGTTTATCAATATAACTGTTACCCTTATTCTGACCGCCCTGCTTGTGCTTTCGGTTTTTTATTCCCGGTACTTTGTAAATCCCCTAAAGGCCCTTCTCGCCGGCATGAAGAAAGTTGAGGAAGGATGTTTTGATCTGGGCTTCAGGATAAAGGCCCGGGACGAGATTGGGGAGCTTGCCGCCGGATTCTACGAGATGACTGAAAAGCTGCGCGCCTATATCGAAACATCCCTTATTGCCCGGATACGCCAAAAGGAAGCGGAACTGAGTTCCCTCAAGGCGCGGATCAAGCCCCACTTTCTTTACAACAGCCTGGAGATAATCAGAATGAACGCCATCGCCAATGACGACAACAGCACCGCCGATCTGGTTATGCACCTGGCCCAGCAGATGAAGGCTTCCATAGAGCGGCGGGACGAAACGGTTCCGCTGAGCAGGGAGCTGGATCTGGTAAGGGGCTACTTCGCCTTTGTCAACCTGCGCTACGATCATAAAGTGCTGCTGGAAATACACGGCGATCCCGCCCTGGAAAACGTTCAGGTTTTAAGCCTTCTGATCCAGCCTGTCGCGGAGAACGCCGTTATTCACGGCATAATACCCAAAGGCGCGGGGCGGGTAAGCATACGGATAGGGGCGGAAAAAGACTGCCTGCGCATCATCGTGGAAGACGACGGGGTCGGCATGGACGACGCCACGCTTAAAAATCTTACCTGCCTTCTGGGAAACGAGTACCAGGCGGAAGGGGGCCAGGACGATTCCATAGGGCTTAAAAACGTTCATGACCGGCTTCGGTATAAATTCGGCGAATCCTACGGCGTATCCATCGGGAGTACGCCCGGCCGGGGATCGACCATTACATTAAGCCTGCCGCTCGGACCGGGGGAGGCGGAGCATGTATAAACTCTTTATCGCCGATGACGAGAAGATCATCATCCAGGGCCTCAAAAAACTGCTGGACTGGGATTCCCTTAACATCGAGATTAGCGGTGAAGCGATCAACGGGAAAGAGGCGGAAGAAAAAATCATCGGTATCTGTCCCGATCTGGCGATCCTCGATGTCCGCATGCCCCTGCGTACGGGTCTGGATATACTTCACACGATTAAAAGCCGGAATCTTGCCGTAAAAGTAATATTTCTTTCGGCTTACGAGGAATTCGGCTACGCCCGGGACGCCCTGGAATCGGGGGCCTTCAACTATCTTTCCAAGCCGGTGGTAAAAGAAAAACTGCGGGAAGTAATAGAATCGGCGCTGAGCCGCATTAAAGCCGAGGAAAACACCCGCAGCGCCGTGGAGCGGCTTGCCAGGATAGACCGGAAACTGGGCGTAACGCCCCTGGAAGAGGAATTCAGCCTGGAACAGCTTGTCCGCTCGGCGGAGAACGCCGCCATACGCCGGATACTCCGGTTTATGGACGAACATTTCGCGGAGAATATCACCCTGGAACGGCTGGCGAAAATGGCCTTTCTGAACCCCAGCTATTTCAGCGTGTATTTCAGGAAAAACACGGGCCTGCGTTTTAAGGAATGTCTTACCCGGATACGGCTGGAACACGCGGCGGCCATGCTGAAAAGGGACGACATAAAAACCTACGAAGCGGCCGAACTGGCCGGCTTTACCGATCCCGGCTACTTCAGCGAGATATTCAAAAAGATATACGGCAAGACCCCCCTGGAGTACAAACGGGCCGTAAAGGCTCTGTAACAAAACCGCGCCGCGCCGTTCCCGCGGCCGCGGCCGCCCGCCGCCTTGATCGGGGCCGGGTTCCCAATTATAGTAAGAGACATGGCGGACGCGGCATTACCTTTGGACGACGATAGGGAAAACCGGCGTTTCACTTACGCCGATTACCTTACCTGGAACGGTCCCGAGCGCTTTCAGCTCCTGGAGGGGGAAGTCTTTATGATGGCCTCCCCCACGGTGGATCATCAGGCTATCAGCATAGAATTGTCAGGACAGATCAGGAATTTTCTTCGGGGTAAAGCCTGCCGGGTTTTCGCCGCGCCCCTGGATGTGCGCCTCTTTCCCCGGGAGGATCAGGGCGATGACACGGTGGTGCAGCCGGATATCCTGGTGGTCTGCGACCGGACCCGGCTGGGCAGGAATTCGGTAAACGGTCCGCCGGATCTGGTGATAGAGATAAATTCCCCCTCAAACACGCTGGGGGAAATGTTCAAAAAATTCCGGCTGTACCTGGAAGCCGGGGTACGGGAGTATTGGATCATCATGCCGGAACTTAAACAGGCCCAGGTTCATATCCTGGAGGAAGGACGCTACCTGTCCACCGTGTACCACGAAGACGCGCTTGTCCCGGTAACGATACTACCGCCCCTCAGCATTGACCTTAAAACGCTCTGGGCCGAAACCGGAAGCTAGGAACCTTAGCCAAAGTTCCGCGGGCTTCTTGGGGCTATTTCAAGACGGCCCGGCGGCGGCCTCGGGAGGGGAATTCCGGCAGGCGGCAAAGGCTTCCCAGAGGGCGTCCGGGCGCGGCGGCGGGGCCTTTACCCGGATGACGCGGCCCGCCGCCCCGGCGGCGGGATCGGGGAAGGCGATAGCGTAACTGTGGAGCCGGATG
>JAITQR010000279.1 GCA_031288815.1 Treponema sp. | reverse complement strand
GGAGCCGTAACTCACCGGGGCGGCGGGATCGAGGGGGTGGATTTTGGAGCCCGTGCCATCGCTGATTCTGACCGTGGGCCATACCAGGCCGTTGATGGTATAGGCGTTGTCACCATCTTTCAGTGCCCCCTGAATACCCTCCAGGCTAATAAGGGGCGGGGTTGTATCAATATAAAAATCATAGTCCCGGCTTACCGCAGTTCCGGAGACACTGCGGGCCCGGACGGAGATGGTATATTTTCCTTCCGGCAGGACGGGCCCTGTCACGCCGTCTACGGTTCCAAAGGTTTTCCGGTAATATTTAATGGTTTTTATCCCCGTGGGGACAGGGGGATTAAGGGTAGTCACCCATGTTTCATCAATGCCGCCATAACCCCCGTCCCAGGTAGTGACCCAATTATAACCCGCCACCGTGGACCCCTGTTCGTTGGTAATACGGTATTCCGCGGACCCTATGCCCTCCGAATGAGAGGCCTCCACCTGTAACACAAAACCATCATAGAAGAAAGAGGAACGCCCCTCGATATACCGCCGGGGGGTTACCGCCGTGGTAATGGGAGTCCGGTTATCGTCATTGTCGCCGCGGGGAACAAGCGCATTCGACGAATCCAGCAGTTTTTTCAGATAGAGGTTGATTTTCGGCTCTTCGTCGGCGCTTCTGATATAAACTTCCACGTATTTATTATCCGGCGCGGCCCCCTGAGGGTAGAGGTCCTGGGGATAGATAAACACATTATTAAACATATCCACCGCCTTAATCTGGAAGCGGTAATATTTATTCGCCGGCAGGGGCGCTTCGGTGTTTACGAGGCTCCCGTTACGGAATTCGTGGACCGTGTAGGGAAAGGAGAAATCCACAGTGGTCATGCCGGCCTGGCGGTCCTCCTCGCTGATCTCCGGATCGTGCCAGGTGTAAAGGGGGTCGTAACCTGCCGCGCCGGATTCGTCGGGGGGAATATTCCCCTCGCCGGGATACCGCTCTACGGGCCAGAATTTAATCTTTACTCCCCCGGCCTGGATACCCCGGAGGTCCGTAATGGTCCCCATAAGGGAACCGCCCGAATCCTGGCGGCGGGAATTTTCAAAGGCCGAATCCGGGGGAATATTCCCCGGATCGCCGGGGTTCTGTATGCCGGTGTCGCCCTTGTTGAATTCGCCGGGGGCATTGGCGGAGGTATAGGTTTCGATAAGGGGGATGGTAATTTTGACACCGGGCTTGCCATTTTTGATCACGTAGGCCATGTCGGTGGTCTCGACGGCCCGGCCGTGCGCGTCCTCAACTTTCAGGCGGATTTTTAGGTCCCCGTCGATGAGCAGGTTGGTATCATACCGGTAGGACCATGCCCCGGCCTTCTTGTCCAGGCTGGTCTCGGTCCAGGCGGCTTCTTCCCCCAGCCGAATCCACACCTTCGCCAGGGCCATATCGTCCCAGGCGGTTCCTTCAAAAAGGACCTCGTTGTAGAGATAATCGCCGGGTTTGGGGCTGGTCAGCTCAACTGTCGGGTTTTTAATATCCACCTGATCCCCCAGCCCTATCCGCAGGGGGTTTTCGCAGGAGAGAAAAACCGCCGCCCCCAGGCAAAGCCCGGCAAGCAAAAGGCCCGTCATCTGTTTAGTCAAGGTCTTCATACCATAATTCCTTTTCATCATTCCCCCTCCCCTACTTTGCCCGGTAAGCTATGCGGAAGTTCTTGAGGTCTTTGCTGAGATACCCCACCGCGGCGTTCCAGAATTGGGTAGCATTGTTGGAGGGCGTTTGTCCCCGGACGGGGAAATTCTCCACGCTGAGCCGGTCGTCTTTCACCTCAAACAGGATCGGTATGTTCAGGGCTTCCCAGCCCGCAACGGACCGGCCGTTGATGTCCTTGCGGGCCCGGGCAAAGGAGGCGCTGTCCAGATAGGCCAGTTTGAGCTTGCCGTAACCTTCCGCCTCGTTGTTGTCGGTGTAGGTGATCCAGGGGTTCCCCGCGCTGTCCAGGGAAATATCCGCCCGGCCGCCCGAACTGGTGTCCACCGCCAGGCTGTCGCCGAAGACCGGCGCGCCGGAAGCAGCGGCGCTCCAGGTTCCCTTGATATAGATCAGGGCGGACTTGGCGGTGTTATAGGCGGCGATGTGGATCGCGTTGTTCCCAGCCCTGTCTATCCGCATGGTCACATAGCTGCCCGTTTCGCTCCGGTTCGGGTCAGCCGCTTTGAAGACATCCATGACGGTCCACTTGCTGGCCAGATAGTCGCTGCCCGTATCCGAGCAGTAGGCCAGTCTGAGAACCTGACTAGTCTCGTCAAAATAGGCGATCACGGGATGGCCGTTGCTGGTAACGTCGATGGCGTTGTAACGGCCCGTGTCGTGACGGCTCCCCGCCGCGGGTCTGCCGCTGAGATTTACCACCCTTTGCCCCGATTCCTTTTGTGATATGGTAAAGACCGTGGCGGTCCCCGAAGGGTACACCGCCGTATTCACATACGTTATGGTTCCCTTATACCGGGCGACGAGATCATAGGGGTTTTTGGCTATCCTAAAGACCACAGCGGTCCCCGCAATCACAGTGGATGTTTGGTTCAGATAGTATACATAGCCGGCCGCCCGGGCCAGTACTCTATAAACAGTTGTATGAGCCGAATTACCATATTCGGAAATCACCTGATTCGCTGTTACATAGTCTCCCACGGCCACCAAATGCCTGGACAAATAACGGTTAGTTGGATTACTAGTAATTGTATTACCGTTCATATCCTGCTTGGGGGCATTATTGAGGGTATGCTCATCTTGTGTACCATACGTAGCGACCACATCATCCACCTCTACCGAATCGCCTGCATTTTTATGGAATTTACCCAAATAGCGATCAGTGTCGCCTTTGTCCACACCTGTCGTACCGTTAATGGTTTGATTAAGAATAAATTGAGCAGTGTCTTCATCATCATACCCGCCGTCCAGATTGATCCATTTTTTGAAAGTGTTATCAGCGATCAGCGCATCACTTTGACCATTACCCGTAGCTGCGTCATCAAATGTATGGCCCATAGTCCCCGGCTCGCCTCCCTTATGATACCGGTATTTGATGGACTTGTCCTTGGTATCGTAATAGGAGACGTGGAGATACTGGTCTCCAACCCCAGTACCGGATGAAAAAACCGCCAAATGGGGGCTGGCAAATTGATCCGGCTTATTATTATATCTGGATTTTTCAACCAGATAATGATCGTCATCATCCGCAGCTGCCCGCAGCTGGCTGTTAGCTCCGCCAGGACCCTTGATATAAATTCCCCCAAAATCGTTCCAGCGAGGCTCAGCAGAATAACGCCCTTTCACATTGTAGGCCGCGTACACGCTGCTATTGGCATACTGGATGTCCCCTTCCAGGATCGAATCGCTAAACCCAAGCAGCCTCGTCGCAGTGTCGGCGTTATTGGCGGCCCTGTATACCCTACTAGCGTCAGCCCCGCTCTGCCACGATATCGAATATATGCCGTGGAGTACGCCGTCGGCGGGGTTTACCGTCATGGCGGGGTCGTAGAGAATAGCATTGGCTACCGATTTCGGGAAAGAACCCCGGTTGGCATTAGTCCCCACCGTGTTATCGCTCTGCCACACGTGGGCGCTGGTAAAGTCCTCCCAAGGGTCGCTGCCCGAAGGGGACGCGGAACTTTCCGCGTTCCAGGGGTTGACGTAATGGGCGGCGGGCCGGAAACCAGTATCGGTGTTGGTGTTAACCGCCTTGACGCCGTTGGCCGTCAGGCCCAGGGCGCCGCTCGTCGCGGCGGCGGGAACCGTAAAGGTTACACTATTTTTTGCCGAAGCGGTGGGCGTTATTGGGGCGGCGCCGGGGAGGGAGACGGTGGTGGCGCCGGTGTTGTGTTTCAGGTTAAAGCCGGTAAGGGTGATGATTTCACCCCGGCTAAAGGCATACCAGCCCTGGGCGCTCCGGGCGGTGTTGTAGGTTGAGGCCCGGGACAGGCCGGTAATGTAGGGGGCCACGTTTACCGTTATGCTGGTGTAATCGGCGTTGTTCGTCGAATTGTTCCAAGGCCGCTCCGTATTAGGCGTTGCGGCGTTGTTTTTCACCGTGATCTCCAGCACCGCGCTGCCCACCACCACGGCGGGCAGG
>JAITQR010000259.1 GCA_031288815.1 Treponema sp. | reverse complement strand
CCGGGGATTTGGACTTGGCTTTTGTCAGGTTCACGATGACGAAGGCGATGATTACAACCCCCAGGCCTACCACGAAAAAAACGATATCCGATGTTTTGGTTTCTTTGTAAAACTGAGGCAGTTGAAGCAGGTAAAACGAGACATAGCCCATGTTTTCTCCTCCGGGATCTAGCAAGCTGCGCTGGAACCAAAGGTTCGCAGGAGCCGGATAATCGGGATTCTTGCGGCACCGGCGGCGCAAAAATCCACTTGCGACAGGCTGCTAGGCCTCCGGCAAAAAGGCGGAATAAAACTTGAGAAGCCGGGGCGCCAATTCGTATTCGGCCAGATCTCCAACCAGGACCGCGTCCTTGGCCTCGTAAGCCGTTGCCAGTTCCTTTAGGGCGGACTCAAATCCCCCAAGATACTCGAATACCGGAACACCGTCCACCGTTAAATTTTCGGGGGAATACCCTTCAAGCTTTAACAGGCCAAGAAGGCGGAGGAGTTTTCCGGCCACGACTGAAAAGAGCTGTACCGTTTCCGCCGCCCGCCTGTCTTTGCCGGTTTGTATATCCAGAGGCAGATCCCCAAGCCGTGCGGCCACCGCCTCGACCAGGGGGCCCGAAGCGGCGATCTCCCGCCGGGGATCCTCAAGTTCCCGTAAACGCTCCCGGATTATTTTTTGCAGTTCCCCGGGCCCCGGGCCCTGGCCGGAAAAGACGCTGTCCGCTAGGGTATACAGATCACGCATGTGTTCCGCCAGGAAACCGGCGCCGGCGCTTTTCTCCCAGGCCTGTTTAAACGCCGCCCTTTCCCCGAAGGGGCAGCCCGGGAAATTTTCCGCTTCCCCGTAAAGCTCTGTCAGGGCTTCCACGGCAAGATCCGCCCAGGAGCTGGTGGACAGGTTCAGGACGCCGATATCCGCCACATCCCGGCTGAAGAAACGCTCCAAGAGGAGGGGATCGGCCTTTTCCCCGTCCAGTTCAAGACCGGAAAGCCGGTGGCCCGAGCCCTGGAGCCAGGCTTCCAGGCCTGCCAGCACCTCCCCCAGGGTTTTCTCCTCTTCCAGTGTAATATCCGCCCTTTTGCCGTTTATCGTTATGATCATAGCTACCTGTTACTGTTGTTGTTGGAATTTTGCCGCATAAAATTGTCGAGAGAGGCGCCGGTCCGTTCCATCCGGTTATAGGAGCCTTCCATCTGGCCGTACTGGAGTTTAAGCTGGGCCTCTTTGGCGGCCAGCTGCCGTTCCATGGTCTCGATGCGCCGGCGATCCTGGCTTATCCGGGAGTCAATAGTTCCGGTTTTAAGGGGGACGAAGCCGCCGGACTCCACGTAGGGTTTGGCCAGGTTGTCCAGGGTGTAGGCGAGTCCCGAATCCACAATCAGATCCCTGTCGGTATCGTAGCCGAAAAGCTGCTGGACCCCGGTAAGCCGGGTTTCCAGGGCGGCATCCAGTACCCGCTCGTCGATTTCCAGGTAGCCCCGCAGCCGGGAAGGATCGTAGCTGCCCCCGATGCCCGATCTCCGCACATCCGTACCGATGCCGATCTGGGCTAAAAGGACGAGATCCTGATCGTCCGCCGTCTCGTAAGGCATGGTGGCGGCCCGCTGGAGGCTGGTTCTAAACTGGTTCAGGGTGGTGTCCCCGTTGAAGGCCCCCATGCGCTTTTTAAGTTCTTCCCGTTCGCCGGCGTCCAGGTAGCTAAGCTCCTCGATAATCTGGGCGTCGTTCCGGGTAAGCACATTAACTTCCGCCATTAGCCGGTTGTAGTTACCCACCAGGCTGATAATCGACTCCTTAATCGCCTCCCGGTCAGGCTCTATGCCCACCGTTACCGGCCGGCTGGAGATTTCCTTTGGGGTTACGGTAACCCCCGGGATAAGGTCGTCGATACTGTTGGCAGGCCGTTTTATTTCGATCCCCTCCATGGTGATCACCGCGTCCTGGGCGCCGGAAACGGCGTTCCGGGCCTTGAAGCCCCCCTGGGCGTTGGGATCCAGTACCCGGATATTGCGGATGGAGACATCCCGGTGGGTATTCCGGTTTGTCAGATCCAGGGAAACAATGGCCTTGCCGCCGGCAAATTCCTCCAGGTTGTACTGGGCGGAACTGAAATTCCGGGAATCGGAGACGGGGGGAAGGGAAATCCGGGTCCCGTCGGAAAAAGCCAGGGAAAGGACGGCCAGATCGTCTACCCGCTGGGGCCGTTCCGGGGCTTCCCAGACCGGCAGGGGAACCGAGGAAGGCTCGTTTTCGATGGTGATACCCCCATAGCTTACCGAATCCGGCTGAGGAATAAGCGGTCCCGGCGGGGGGAGGGGAATCGCGTAGTCTTCCGGGAGAATTTCCGCCGCGGTTTCAAACCGGATTGCCAGGGAAGGGATGGTTCCCACCGGGGGATTAAAGGGAATGGAGGCCGCGCCCCCGGCGGCAACCTGGAGCGCTTCCCCTTTGAATGTCAGGTACTGGGGATCCGAAACAGGTTTCACCGAATTCTCGGAAAGGGGAAAATCCCGGCGGGCATCGTCTACCCGGTCGGCGATACCGGTTACGATGGCGAGTCTTTCCGCATCGTCGGCAAAACTCAGGTTTTTGTCCGCCCCGGTGATCTTCGACTCGATAAGCAGGGATTTGGCGCCCCTTTCCACGGCAATGATGCTGGCCCCCAGCTTGTCCCGGCCCCGGCGGTTCAGGATATCAACAAATTCTTTCAGGGTACCCCCCTTAAAAGAAAAGGACACGGCGTCATCCCCGATAGTAAAGGTGTAAGTTCCCCCCTCGACTTTGAACGAGTCTTCCAGGGGCAGAGACAGGAAACGGTCCGCCTGGGCAAGCTGTTTTACGGTAAAGCTGTATTTCCGTTCCGCCGCGTCCCGGGTGGCAGTGGCGGTAATGACCGACTCGTCGGAAGATACCCCGATGCGTTCGCTGAAAGGGTTCTGGAAGGAGAAGAGCTGCCGGGCGCTTTCCCTGAGGGAACTGATCCGCCTGCCGATTTCCTGCCAGTAACCCTTCTGGGTCTCCAGGTTTTCGACATTCTTTTCGGTCCGTTCCTTTGGAATCCGCTCGACCCTCATCAGGTCTTCGATCAGCTTATCGGTTTCAAACCGGCTTTTTACCCCGGGAATATAAATGTCGGACATAAACCTGCTTCGGCGATTCTCCCCTACACCATCTCATCTAAAAGGAACCCAATAGTCTCCCGGATACGGGAGTGGAGCCGCTTAAGTTCTTCGGGGGGAAGCTCCTTGATCACCTTATCGGTTTCCCCGTCGATGACCTTGACGGTTACTTCGTGTGACTGATGATCCACCACAAATTTGAGCCTTCTGTTAAATGCGAGGCTCACCTTTTCGATATTTTCCGCCGCAATATTGATTTCTTCACGCTTCTTCTCTCCCGACACCTTACCGTCAGGCATGGTTGCGGCAAACTGCTGAAGCGCCGCTACGTGGGCCTGATGCGCCCCCTCTTGGGGGTTTAAGCCGCTGCCCACAGAGGCTACTGCCAAGCTCATAATACCTCCCTGTATCGTACTCCCCCGGAGTACAGAAGGGGACTCTCCCCTTGGTATTGCTCTCGTCATCCATGACAAGAGAACCTGTTCCGGAAACCAGGGTCCCCGCAACAGTTTGTCTTAGAAAAAAGGACGGAGAAGGGCGCGATCTTCCCCATCCCGCGTTTAAAAGACAACGTCCAGAAGTCTCTTAAGCCGCTTTGTTTAAATTAGCCCAATAGCTGGAGTACCGATTGGGTCCGCACATTGGCCTGGGCCAGCATAGCGGTTCCCGCCTGGGACAGGATGGAATCTTTGGCGAACTTGACCATCTCGGAGGCCATATCCGCATCCCGAATCCGGGATTCAGAGGCCTGAAGGTTTTCAGCGGCAATAGCCACGCCTTGAGCGGCCATTTCGAACCGGTTCTGATACGCGCCAAGATCGGCCCGCTGTTTGGACAGCTGCCGGAGGGCTTCATCCACCGTGCCAATAGCCGTATTGGCCTGTTCAGGGGTAGCGATGCTGATATTGCCTTCTTCCCCTTGAACGTTCTGCAGGCCAAGCGCAGAAGCACTCATGTTGCCAATAAAGATCTGTTCGTTCTGGTCCATATTGGCGCCCACCTGAAGCAGCATGGTCCTGGTCCCCTCTCCCCGGGCAAAAGCCCCGGTAAGAAGATTCATCCCGTTGAACTGAGCGTGGCTGGCGATACGGTTGACTTCATCCACCAGTTGAGAAACTTCCACCTGGATCTGCAGCCGGTCCTCATCGGAATAGATTCCGTTTGCGGACTGGACAGACAGCTCCCGCAGGCGGTGCAGGATATCCTGCGTCTCCTGGAGATAGCCCTCGGTGGTCTGGATGAAAGACACCCCGTTCTGAATATTGCGCTCCGCCTGATTCAAACCCCGGATCTGGCCCCTCATTTTTTCGGAAACCGCGAGCCCGGAGGCATCGTCCCCGGCGCGGTTGATCCGCATACCGGAGCTGAGCTTTTCAATACTCTTTGCCACATTCTCCTGAGTCGCCCCAAGTTCGCGATTAGCGTACAGGGCGCTCATGTTGTGATTAATTATCATCTAACCCTCCTTGCGTTGAGATAAGCCGGCTGTCCCTAGCCGGCCAGCGCCATACGGCCGGCAAATTCGGAAGCAGGTTCGCGCCGTTTTTCCCGAATTTGCCGGATACAGAGCAAAACAGCCTTCGGCAGCCGAAGGCCCCGGGAGGCCGCCCGCCGCAAACGGCTGTTTTGCCCCGCCGTACCATGGTTCCCCCGGCCCAAACCCGGCCCGGGAGCCTCAACGGAGGGTATTTGTCAAAGAACGCTTTTGAATTCAAAGGCAGGAGCCCTGAATCCAAATACCGGGATGTTCCAGCCGGAACATCCCTTTATAAATTTAATACATCATTGGAGAAGTTGCAAGACCGAAGTGGTCCGCTGATTCGCCTGGGCCAGCAGGGCGGTTCCCGACTGGTTGAGGATCTGATCCCGCATGTACTGTACCATCTGGTTCGCCATGTCGGTGTCCCGGATCAGGGATTCGGCTGCCTGAAGGTTCTCCGCCCCGATGTCCAGGCCTACAATGGCATGTTCCAGCCGGTTCTGGTATGCCCCCAGATCGGCCCGCTGCTTGTTGACGATCCTGAGGGCCGCGTCCAGGGTTCCGATGCTTCTGTTGGCCTCTTCCGGCGTTTCCAGGGTGATAAAGCCCTGATCCCCGGGGCTGCGGATCCCCAGGCCCTGGCTGGTCATGGTGCCGACAAACACCTGTTCCCGCTGATCCATGTTGGCGCCGATATGGAACCACATGGAGGCGGTGACGATGTTGTCCCCGGACTGGCGGGCAAAACGGCCGGTAAGCATGTTCATGCCGTTGAACTGGGCATGGCTGGCAATCCGGTCAATTTCGTCCACCAACTGGGAAACCTCCACCTGAATCATCATCCGGTCTTCGCTGGTGTAGATACCATTAGCCGCCTGAACCGCCAGCTCCCTTATCCGCTGGATGATATCCTCGGTCTCCTGAAGGTAACCCTCGGTGGTCTGGATGAAGGAGATGCCGTTGGCCGCATTGGCGGAAGCCTGGTGAAGCCCCCTTACCTGGCTCCGCATCTTTTCCGAGACCGCAAGGCCGGAGGCGTCGTCGCCGGCGCGGTTGATACGGAGCCCGGAAGAGAGTTTTTCCAGATTTTTGCTCAGGCTGTTTTGGGTAACCTTGAGAGACCTGTCCGCGAATATGGCGGACAGATTGTGGTTGATGATCATGATCATCCTCCTTGAAATGTAAGAAAAGGCATCCTTGCCTTCCCTGTTTGACCGGATAAACCCGGCGGGGGAGAACCGCGGATTGTTCCCTGCCGGACCGATCTGATCCCTGCCATTTTCGGCAGCCAGGGAGGAAAACTTTAGCTTTTTTTGGTGAGCCGCGAGATTGGGAACGGCTATGATTCAGGCGACGACAAAGAAACTTCCAAAAAGATTTTTACCGGAGACGGCAATGCTTTAAGCCCTGTCTTTAAGACTAATCATCATAAACGCAGGTTCAGCCAGTTGAGACAGAGGCCGAACCACTGGGCGGCGTGAAGGTTGATGTTTTCCGGATCCCCGGCGCTGGTTTCGGGAATGGCCAGGGAGAGGCCGTGTTTCCCCTCGGGGAAGATGTGCATCTCCAGGGGAACCCCTGCCCGCCGGAGGGCGCTTGCCAGGAGGAAGCTGTTCTCCACCGGAACCGAGGCGTCGGTGTAGGTATGCCAGAGAAAGACCGGGGGAAGGTTTCCGTCCACGTGGCGTTCCAGGGAGAGGAGATCCAGCAGGGCGGGACCGGGGTTTTCTCCCAGGAGTTTTTCAAAGGA
>JAITQR010000209.1 GCA_031288815.1 Treponema sp. | reverse complement strand
CTCCCGCAAAGATCGGGTTCCCCAGGGCCAAGACAAGCGCCAGGACAGCGATAACCCGCAGCCGGTTCCTCATGTTACTCATAGATCCTCCTCATTATGAGCAAATTTCGACGTGTTTTCAAAATTCACCGCTTTGAAAACACCCTCCGTAAAGTCTTCTTAGTCAAAATATTCATGGGTAAATGAGAAGGTGTCAAGTCAGGTCGAGCAAAAAATGACGGCAAACAGAGCTGTTCGGAAACTTCGGTTTCCAAAAACAAGCTTAGAAACAACAAAAGGCGGAACATTTTGCGAGGCTTGCTCGACAACCGGCCAGCTTGCCGAACAAGTCCAATCCCCCTCCTTCCGGGCTCCTCCTTTTACCCGCGGCGGGGTTCAGGCCTTTACAAACTTCTTCACCCTGGCCGCGATAAGCTTGGGAGACAGGCCGAAGAACTCCAGGACTTCCCGGTAAGATCCGCTTTCGCCGAAACGATCTTCTATGCCGATGGGGAGCCAGCCGAAACGCAGTCCCTTGCGGGAAAGATCTTCAAGGCAGGCGCTGCCAAAGCCGGCAAGGATGTTGTGTTCCTCCAGGGTGACGAGTTTGCCCGTTTTCCGTACCGAGGCTTCAAGGCCTTTTCCGGGGGCGGGCTTTACGAAGGGAACCGAGAGAACCTCCGCGTCCACCCCGGCCCTGGCGAGGATCTCCGCGGCCTCCAGGGCGATGGAAGCGGTAATTCCCCCGGCGGCGATAGTTACCCCGTAGCCCTTTCGCAGGAGAAGGGGTTCCCGCTTCGCGAATTCGGCGGGGGAGAAGGCCTCCGGCAGGGACGGCGTCGCGTTCCGGTTGAGCCGGATGTATACCGGCCCCTTTTGGGAGAGGGCGTATTCCAGGGCCAGGGCGGCCTGCTGGTTGTCCGCCGGGACGATGAGTTCCAGGTTCGGCAGGGAACGGAAAATGGCAATATCCGATACCGACTGGTGGCTTGCCCCGTCGAAAGAGTCGGAAAGGCCCCCGTAGCCCCCGGCGATGACCACCGGCAGCCTGTTGTAACAGATATCGTTGCGGATCTGATCCGCCGCTTTCAGGGCCAGGAAGATGGCGAAGGCGTTGATCACCGGGTGACAGCCCGCCGCCGCCAGCCCCGCCGCGACTCCCGCCAGGTTTCCCTCGGCCACCCCGCAGTTGTAGAACCGTTCCGGAAAGGCTTTGGCGAAGTAGACTGACTTGGTACTGGAGGACACATCCGCGTCCAGCACCACCAGATCCCTGTTGGTCTTTCCCAGTTCGGCAAGTTTTTTGCCAAAGGCTTCCCGCATGGCTTCGCTCATAACGCGGCCTCCTCGCATAATTGGGTAACCCCGACAAGTCCGGGAAGCCAGGTTCCCCGCATGGCTTCGCTCATAACGCGGCCCCCTGGCATGATTCGGTAACCCCGGCAAGTCCGGGAAGCCAGGTTTCCCGCATAGCTTCGCTCATAACGTGGCCTCCTTTGCCTCCAGATCGGCCAGCAGTTCCGGCCGGCCTTTATCGTAGCTCTCCTTGTCGATGGGCGCCCCGTGCCAGAGGGCTTTCCCCTCCATGAAAGAGACGCCCCGGGCCTTAACGGTGCTGTAGATTACCGCCTTGGGCCAGACTTCAAAACCTCCATTTTCCCGGGCATCGAGCCAGTCGAAGGATTCCAGTACGGAAGCGGTGTCGTTTCCGTCGTAGACCCTGGGGGCAAGATTCCAGCCAAAGGCCCGGAGCTTATCGGGGATGGGATCCAGGGGGAGGATATCCGCCACATCCCCGTCCAGCTGGACCCGGTTGTTGTCGATAAGGAGAACCAGGCCCCTGGGCCGGTACTTGGCGGCAAAGAGCAGAGCTTCCCATGTCTGCCCTTCGTCCAGGCAGCCTTCCCCGGCCAGTACGTAGGTGTTCCAGCTTTTTCCCTTCTGGGCCGCCGCCAGGGCCATTCCCGCCCCGGCGGAGAGACCGTGTCCCAGAGCCCCGGTGGAGAAATCCACCCCCGGGAGGAGCTTCATGTTGGGGTGACCCTGAAGCCGGGATCCCAGGGTACGGAATTTGGGGAGTTCCTCCGGGGGAAAGTACCCCCTATGGGCCAGCACCGTGTAAAGGTTGATCGACGCGTGTCCCTTGGAAAGGATGAACCGGTCCCGGTCTTCCCATTGGGGGTTCTTCGGATCGATCCGCAGCCGCCTGAAGTACAAAGCGCTTACGATTTCCGCCGCCGAAGACGCGCCCCCCCAGTGGCCCGTTCCCCGCTGGTGCAGCACATCGAACATTTCGAGCCTGAACGCCGCCGCCAGAACCGCAAGCTCAGCGGCGCCGTAGTCGCCCGAGTCCCGCTTTTCCAAAAGCTTTGCTGTTTTTTCTCCCACTGAAGTCTCCCTTCTTAAATTGTGTTTGTGATGATGTAGCAAAATGTTAAGAGAATGTCAAGGGGGCGGCTTACCGGGCCAGCAAAGGCAACAGATAATCGGCCGCCTGCCTTGCCGCCTCGTCCGGGGACGGAACGGGCAGTATCTCTACGCTTACCCAGCCTGTATACCCTATCGTTTTAAGCGCGGAAAACACCTCGTTAAAATCGAGATGCCCCCTGCCCGGGGCGTGCCGGTTGGAATCCGCCAAATGCACGTACTTTATATATTTTTTATGTTTGACCAGGGAATCCCCTATGGAAGGATCTTCAATGTTCATGTGGAACACGTCCGGCATAAGCCCCAGGCAATTATTCTGTATGCGATCCAACACGGCCGCCCCCTCGCCAACACTGTTTATCCAGTCTATTTCGTAACGGTTGACCGGTTCCAGAAGCAGGGTAACATTCTTGCGGGCCGCGTGATCCATGAGCGGCGCCAGA
>JAITQR010000176.1 GCA_031288815.1 Treponema sp. | reverse complement strand
ATTTCCCAGGAGACCGTCCTCCACCATGGTACGGGAACCGTAGCCCAGTTCCTCCCCCGGCTGGAACATCAGTTTTACCGATCCCTTCAGGCTGCCCTCCATCTCTTTGAGGATCCGGGCGGCTCCCAGCAGCATGGCCGTATGGGAGTCGTGGCCGCACATGTGGCCGAAGGGGCCCTCCGCCGCGAAGGGCAGACCGGTGGTTTCATGGATGGGCAGGGCGTCCATGTCGGCCCGCAGCAGAATACAGGGCTTGCCCTGCCCGATAAGCCCCACCAGGCCGGTGGATTCGGGCATGTCCGGATAACCAAGGGCCAGCAGCCGCTTCCGGTCCGGCTCGCTGTGTACGCCGCAACGGCGATAGCCGATCCCCATCTCATCCAGCCTGCCTTTGACATAGGCGCTTGTCTTGGGCAGATAAACCCCCCCTTCCGGTATCCGGTGCAACTCCCGGCGATCCCGGATGATATCTCCGGATAAGGCCGCCGCGCGATCAACGATTTCTTTCATCGTTACCCCCTCGTCTTTAAGAATGGATTTACGATCGGTTCCTAAACGAACCTTTCGGGACCGTCTTGTGTCTTTACGCTTTTACCAGGGCCATATAGAGATCCACCGCGGCGGGTATGATCCGGTCGTTGAAGTCGTAGGCGTCGGTATGAAGCGGGGGGTGGTCTTCGCCGCATCCTACCGAAAAAAACGCCCCCTGGGTACGCTGGGTAAAGCGGCCAAAATCCTCCGATCCCCGGAGGGGACTGTCCCCTTCCAGCACCCTGAGCCCCAGCCCCTTCGCCGCCTGGCGCAGCTTGTCGGCGCTTTTTTTGTGGCTTACCGTGGCGGGAAAGGTGTCGCGGAAGCTCAGGTCGTAGTCAAGGCCGTCCCTTTCAGCCAGTTCCCTGGTTTTCCCCTCCAGCTTTTGCCTTAGCTTCTCCAATTCCTCGTCATACTCGGCCCGGATGGTAAGCATCAGGCTGCCTTGGCTGGCGGACATGCCGAAGGCTTCCTCGCCGGCCCTGATACAGATTACGGTACACATCGCCAGCCCCCTGTAGTCCGCCGCCTTCGTAAATTCGGGTATGCCCAGGACAAGTTCCGCCATGGCAAAGGCGGGGTTGCGTCCGTCTTCCGGCTGGCTGGCGTGGCAGGGGACGCCCTTAAACCGGATGATCATGCCGGTGGAAGCGCAGCAGGCCACGCCGTCCTTTACGCCGACGGCGTTTTCCGGCAGTCCCGGGGCGTTGTGGTAGCAAAAAATTTCGCCGATCCCCGCCTCGTCCATCAAAGACGCGCACTCCGCGGCCCCCTCGCCGGTTTCCTCGGCGTGTTGAAACACGAAATAAACGTTCTTGTCCGCGCCCTTCCGGTCAATTTCCAGGGCGAATCCCGCCAGGGACGCGCTGTGGCCGTCGTGGCCGCATTTATGGGCAATGCCGGGGAATTGGGAACCGTGGGGCAGGGTTATGGTTTCGTCTATGGGCAGGGCGTCGAAATCCGCCCGGAAGGCGATGTTCGGCTTGTCCGTACCGGCCCGGTAAACCGCGTAAAACCAGCTTCCCCGGTCAACTAGTTCGAGAGAGGTGTTTTGTTTTAGGAAATCGATCAGGCGCTGTTTGGTCCATACTTCCCGGCGGGCCAATTCCGGGTGCCGGTGCAGTTCGTGGCGCAGTTTTACTACCCGGGCCAGAATGTCTTTGTCCATACCTGTTTTCTCCTTTACAAGCGTACCCGAAAAACGCTTCCCCCGGAAGCGCCGCTTTCGCTCCGGTTTTCGGCGCCGATGCTTCCCCCGTGGGCGTGGACGATGGCGGCGGCTATGGTTAGTCCTATCCCCGCCCCGCCGGTGCTGCGGCTGCGGGATTTGTCGGAACGGTAGAGGCGTTCAAAGATATGGGGGAGATCGTCTTCCGGTATGCCGATGCCCGTGTCGGCGACGCTGACTTCCCAGCGCGCGGGGAGGAGCGCGGGGGACGGCGAGTCCGCGCCTCGGGGCCCGGGGACGCGCCCGGGCAAGGCCTCTTCCTCTACGGCGACAGTTATACTGCCCCGATCGGTGAACTTTACCGCGTTGGAAAGAAGGTTTACAAACACCTGCTTAAGCCGGTCATAGTCGGCGCTGACGGGACTTTCCCGGAGCCTCAGGCGTATTTCTATTCCCTTTTCGGCGGCCGCCGCCCTGAACCGCTCCGCCGTGGCGCGCAGTAATTTTGCCAGGTCGAAATCGGTCTTATTGAGGCGTATGGTTTCCCATTCAAGATTGGCCAGGGTGTTTAAATCCTGTACCAGACCGCAAAGCCGTATAATTTCCTCGTGGCAGCTTTCAAGGTGTTCCCGGTCCGGTTCATAAACGCCGTCTATCATGGCTTCGATATCGCCCTGCAAACAGGTAAGCGGGGTTCGCAGTTCGTGGGCTATGTCGGAGCCGAGCTGTCTTTGACGGCGCTCGCCTTCCTCCAGTTCCCCGGCCAGTTCGTTGATCGAGCGGGAAAGTTCCGCCAGCTCCCTGGTTTTATACCGGTCCTCTATTCTGACGACCCGCCGCCGGGGCTTCGCCGCCCCGGAATAGGCCTTCGCTATCCGCCGGGCGGCCTCGGCGGATTTATTGACGGGCCGGGCTATGGCCCTGGCAAGGGCCGCGGAAATACCGACGCTGAAAAGAACCAGGATGATCCCGGCGATAAGGAGGAGCCTGTTAATGGCGGCTAAAAAATCGGTTTCCGCTTCGCTGTAAAAAAAGGGGCCGTAAGTTTCGACGGTTACGGTTCCCACGGTTCCGCCGGAATATCTTAGCGGGTACCGCCGGATCTGGGGCGCGCCGTTCAGGCGGAAACTGCCTTCCATGCGCCGGGCTATACCGTTTAACACTTCCGTACATTCCCGCATATCGCAGGAACGGGCGTCCCACACCGGATTGCCGCGCTGGTCTTCCACGGTAACGATGTACCCTTCGTGGACAAAGTGCATCCCCACCGCCTCTATGGAAAGGGTGTCAAAATCCCCGCTCCCGGGCCGGTACTGATCCGCCATGGCCCGGACGATTTCCTCGCTTTTCCCGGCGATATTGTCCTTGATCAGGGCGGTAAAGATACGGCCGGTAAAGATATTGACCGTGAGGATTAGAGCCCCCAGGGCAAGGCTGATAAAGAGGGCGTAGGTAAGGGCCAGGCGGTTTTTCAGGCTGATGGTCACGGGCTGTCCCCCAGGCGGTAGCCCATGCCGTAAACGGTGAGTATGTACTTCGGCGCTTTAGGGTCGTCCTCGATTTTGGCCCGAAGCCGCTTTATGTGGCTGTCCACGGAGCGGTCGAAGCCCCCGTAATCATCCCCCTTGGCGGCTTCCAGAATTTCTTCCCGGGTAAAGATCTTTGTCCGCCCGGACATGAGGAGGCTCAGGATACGGTACTCGTCCCGGGTTAAGGGGACTTCTTCCCCCCTCCGGCGCAGGATCCGTTTTTCGGTATCCATGGTTAAAGCGCCGCGGGAAAGAAGACCGCGGGGCTTTTCCCCGCCCCGCCGCCGCAGGGCCGCCTGTACCCGGGCCATAAGCTGCCGGGGGCTAAAGGGCTTGCATACGTAGTCGTCCGCCCCGATGTTAAGACCCCGGATTACGCTTTCCTCGTCAACCTTGGCGGTGATCATGATCAGGGGAATGTCCGAGACCCGCCGGACCTTTTTGCAGAATTCCTCGCCGGAAAAATCGGGGAGCATCAGATCCAGGAGTATCAGGGAAACCGGGGTTTGGGAATCACGGTTCCCGGAACCAAGATTCCCGGAATCACAATTCCGTTCAAAAAGCTCCATCCCCTCCCCGCCGTTCCTGGCGCAGAAGACGGCGTAACCGTTTATTTCCAGGTAGGATCTGAGCAGATTGAGGATCTTTGGCTCATCGTCCACGACTAGAATTGTCTGCCTCACCGCCATGACCGGTATTCTAGCATTGAAACAGCCGGAACGCTATTCAAAAAAACGCCGGCGGGAAATTTTTTGAGTGTCCGGGAGCGCATACGGCGTTCCCCGTTCCGCCCCGGGGCCCGCCGGGGGAACCGGCCCCGCCTTCCCCGCCGCGGGGTAAACGTAAAATATTGTAATCGCCCGCCGGATATGTTAGTCTATTTTTTAAGACCATGGATTCCGTCGGCGGCCGTTGCAGCGGTAGATTTTTATTGAAACTGCCCGCCCTTGTTCTGGCGGCGGGGATTTGGTACCTTTCCTCCCTGCCGGTTCTGCCCAAGCCCGTGGGCCTTTTGGGTTTCGATAAATTTCAGCACTTCCTGGCTTACTGTGCCCTGGCAGCCGCCATTGCCCTGTGGTTTTCCCGGGAAAAGTGGCGGCGTTCCGGCTTCGGGCTTCCGGCCCTTACCGCGGCCCTGGCTTCGATCTACGGCCTCATCGACGAGATCCATCAGTACTTCGTTCCCGGCAGGAACTGCGATGCGGGGGACTGGATCTCCGACACCCTGGGGGCGCTTGCCGCGGCGGCGGCGGTAAAACTGGCCCTTGGCCGCCGGAAGGGGATATTCATAAAAACTGAAACAGGGGATTTTAACCGTGAGTG
>JAITQR010000157.1 GCA_031288815.1 Treponema sp. | reverse complement strand
TATAAGTTTTACTTGCGGTAGGTCATGTACGGGGTAGCGTAAAGATCCACGTCTATTATGACGTTCCCCTGGGCGTCTTTAGCATAATTCTGGCTTGGGTCAAAGACGAACCACTCCTGAAGGTACACGGCTTTCCACCAATAACCAACGGTACCGTCGCTGTAGTCCATCCGCAAACGAAGCCATAAGGGCCCGCGATCTGTCGGAAGGGCTATCGTATACTGTTCCCCGGTAGAGTTCAGTTTACCGTCGGTGTTCAGATCGCGTAACGCGCCGACCAAGGGGCCTTCATGACCAGTGATAGCACCGTCCAGCCGTTTAGAACCGATAAAGTCCGTCCGTGTTTCCCCGCGGAAGTTCAGCCTGTACTCGTCGTAGTAACCGCCACCGCCCTCCCACGTGGTGGTGTTCGTCGGGGAACCGTAGTGTTGACCGTCACCCCAGTAGGCAAACGCCATGTTGAGTCTGTCGACAGCCGCTATAGCCGAGTTTTCGGTGCCGGGTACAGCTGGATAGGGTAGAAACTGAAGAGCATTTTGATTGGCGTTGTCAAAGGGAGAGCCGTCCGGTTTTTTGGCGCCATCTATCCAACCTTCGGAAGTCCCGCCCCAGTAGTAATCTACTTCGTCCATCGGATTGGCCTGCCAGTGAACGCCGGTCTTCCCGGTCTGGAGGTTACCGTATGTCAGGACGCCGCCGCCTTTGTCGGTTACATCGTTGTACTTAGCGCCCTGCCCCATCCTGTTGTCCTTGTTGGTCGCGTGGTTGCCGTGCACTGATTTGTAAAGGGCCGTTGGCCGCTTGTAGACTTCGATCAGGTTGACCGACCACTCGCCGCCCGGATAGCTGTGGTTCCCACCGGCGCCGCGGCCGATATAGTTCAGCACGACGTTAGCCGTCTGAGACGGCGGGCTTGGAGGAACAGGCGGAGGCGTACTAATTTCCGGCGATTCGAACCTAAAGACTTTTATGAAGTCTTTATCTTCATCGTACTCAAGGGCCTGTATGGTAACGGCGAAGGAATTCCCATTACTATCTATCACCGTTTTCCCTACCTCGTATAGACCAGGGGTTCTCGTACCGTCCGCTTTGCCATTGAAAACTATGACCGCTACATACCAGTAATCGCGGCTCCAGGAACTTCTCACTATGAAGCGTCCGTTTGGATCCGTGTGCTGTTTCCCGTCCGCTCCCAGACCATAGGGAGGCGTCCCGCCGAGTATATTAGCGGCTATCAAGTTACCGTCGGCGCGGCCCAAAGTCCAGGTGGCGCTGGTGTTCGTGGCGTTTTCGGGCACCACTTTCCACTGAATGGTCTTCGATACACCCTTGGTAAACCGTTCCTGGTTAAGCACCACCACATCCGTCACCGGCACGAAACCGGGAGGAGTCACACTATCTTTTAAGTAAATCTGTACCTGGTGTTCCGAAGAGTCGATGTCGATACCGGTCAGGGTGAACTTGGCCAGTTCGTTCTTCACCGCCGTTACCGGTATGGAGTAGGTGGAGTCGTTTATCTTAACCGGGGCACCCACAGCGGCATCCATAGAGATTTTATTGAACGTAAAGGCGGATACGTTCCCGCTGAACTCTACCATGAGAGTCGTGGTGGTGTATGAGTCCTCGGACGTCTGGGCGGGGGGTCCGCCGTTAGCGGTAACCGTGTACCTTATCGTGGCGGGGGGGGCCTGTATCTGTCCCGGCTTGATCTCCAACACGTTGTCCCCCTGCTGGTAAGCCACATCATCCGGCAGTAGGTAAAAATCAAGACCGTTGAACACGACGCTTCCGTCCGCCAGGGTACAGAACACCGCGTAATTCCCCTCTTCCACTTTATCCGAAGACACCGAGGAATACTGGTACTCGGTACCGGGACTTACCTTCTGCACCACGAAGTCTTTTGTTTCGTCATAGGTAGCGAGAGCGCCTATGCCGATCTTTTTCTTGAACACGATGTTCGTGATCTCGTAAGAAGTATGGTTCTTTACCCTAAGCTTACCGTAGCCTATTTTAGCGTCAGCGGGCTTAGCGGGAGAATCAGAAATATCGGCCGCCACAGTACCGGCCTGGTTCACGTACACATGCAGGTACGACACCTTCTGGTTGAACACAAAGGTGTTCTTAACAAATATCGGATGATCTTCTACCGTCACTTGAGCCTTATACTCGCTGGCATTAGAGGGGAGCATTATTCCATCCGTGTCCCCGGTGGAAATTGGGCCCAATATACGAGATATAGGGGTAACGGAAGGGGGGGCTGCCAGCTCCACAGTCGCCGGTTTCGGCGCCCAGTTCATAACCACCAAGTAACCGTGGTTCTTAGCGAAGGTCCTTTGAGCCGCTATCTCCTCCAGTATTCCGTTCAGGGTGGTGTTTGTACCGTTTATCGAAGCCAGGAGATCGGCGTAAGCCGCGTTGGCCGCGTCGAGTATTTCCTGGCTAAACGTTACCGTCGTTTCCTGGGGCAGATTGACATTTACTTCCAGGCCGGAAAGATCCACCTTTGTTTGACTCTTTACGTTTACCACGAAGTCGTTGTCGTATATATGATCGTCGTAGTTTGGATCTTCGTCGAGCCCTTCTATGTCTATCTTTATTTCACCGTCCGCGTTCCGGTAAATATGTATCACGCAACGGCCTCGGGGCAACTCTTCCAGAACCCCTTCCACCTCACCGTTTAGCTGCTGGTCGGTCAAGTCGGACAACTCTTCCGCCGGGAAGGCCTGGGCCTTCACGTATTTTACTTTTACCCTGTACTTAAGGACTTTTATCTCGCTGGTGATGTTTTCGCCGGTGGGCCTTACCAGCACCGAGTCCTGGGTACCTGCCGTGGGCGATCCGGAGATCCTGGCGTCAAGACGTTCCTCCGGTTCCGGAGGGGGTACGTTTTCCCCGCTCCCCCCAGAGGACGTTTTCTCTCTCGTCTGATAGACATCGATTCGCGTTATGTCGACGCTTCTTGTGTGGTTTCTGAAGTTAAGCTCGGCTGAATTGATGTTATCAATCGCGATTTCGCCGGTAACCTTGAACACCGGTAACTGATCCGAATCAAAATTTATCGGATTCAGACAACCCACGATCAACGTGGCCGCAATCGCCATAAGCGACAAGAGCAACGATTTCGTTAACGATGAATCGCCGCTACCTTTTTGAAAAAAGCGCATACCCTTTTCTCCTCTCATATTTTGAACATAACAACTCCCACCCCCTCTTTTTAAGAAAGAAGCGGGATGTTCCTTGCTTGTTATCGGGGCCGCGTATAAAGGGAAAACGTTAGCGTCGAAAAATCAGGGAGATTTCGCGTACCGTCCGCCCTCCCGCTAAACCCGATGTTCCTAGTTATAGCCCAATCTAATAGTATAGTATATCTCTAGATCCCCCTTTCGTCAAGAATTTGATTGGATTTTGATTTGATTTTGGCTGGATTTCGGTTAAATTTTTGTTAGATTTTTACATGGACACCACGGGTTTTAGCCGACCGGCGCGGAATGTGTCATAGAAATAATTAAATATTATACTATGAAGGTTTCAAAATTCTCGTACGACAGGGGCAGGGGGCTGCCGCCGCGAGGGCTCTTCCGGCGGTTCAGCGCCGCTCAATGGTAAGGTTCCCCGAACTTGTCCGGACAAAAATGGTCCGCTGCGGGGAAGGTCCCAGGGGACGCAAAACCGTACTGTTTCCCGATACCTTGAGAACCTGCTCCCCGGCCTCATTTACCCGCACATTGCCGCTCCGGGTAACGGCGTCCAGGTTAAAGGGAAGGGCCGCCGGAACAAGCACGTCGATAGTGCCGCTGGAGAGCTTAAAGCGCAGATCCCCCCGGAGCTCGTTTATGTCCATCCTCAAATTTCCGGAACTTATTTCAAAGGCCCCTTGGCCGGAGAAATCCGTCAAATCCAGGGAACCGCTTGAAATATCCGCCTCTATTGTGCCCTGAACCCGGTCTATGGCGATGTCCCCGCTGCTTACCGTGATAAGACCCCGCCCCTCCAGGGCGCCAATCCGGAGGCGGCCGCTTGAGGCTTTGACGTGGTGCTCCTCTCCGCTGATCCCGTCGATCCGCAGCCTGCCGCTGGACACGCTGACAAACGAATTACCCCTAATATTTTTGACATTCAACTCCCCCGAGGACACGTGAACCGAAACGGTCTCCCCGGAAATCCCGTTCAGGAATACCGTACCGGAGCCTACGCTGATATCAACGGTTCGGTAGCCAAGGAGTTCCGCCTCCCCGGAAAGGCTCCCGCTGGAGTTGGAGATCCGCAAATTCCCCCGGAAGGATCGGGGAAGGTAAATCTCCGCCCGGGCGTTCCAGTTCCAGCGCAGCCAGGGCCGTTTTCCCCGTTTTACCCGCGCCGTTCCCCCGGAGCGGGAGACTTGGACATAGTAGCGGGGATTGTCCCGGGTCATGTATTCCTTTATCACCAGGTCTCCGGATTCGCTTTCCTTAAGGATCACCTCATCCTGCCCGTAGCTGATGGCAAGATCCTCAATTCCCACCAGATTCAGGGTTTCGGTATGTACCAGGCGGGGTTCTTCCCAGGCATAGGCCCCGGCCAGCGCCAAAACCAAGACGGCGGCAAAACAAAAACTTTTATTCACCCTCATATCCCGCTCCCCCGCCGCTCCTTGCCCCCTTTATCATTAGCCCCTGGATGGCCAGTTGGGCCGCCATGGCGAAGACAAAGACCAGCCAGGAAAATTGAAAACCCGAAAGAAAGCCCAACAGGATGAACAGCCCCACGGCGAAGATCCATAGGGCCCCGGAGAGCATACCAAAGCGGGCGGCGGTAACCGGATCGCTGAAGACAGCCATGTTTACCCTGGCTTCCTTTTCGGATTGGGCCCGGGCCCAGGGTTTGCGGGTATCCCCTTCCGTCAAGATAAAAAAGATGAGGAACCCCAGGCCGGGAATGGCAAAGGGGATCAGGGTGGCGACGGCCTCCATAAGCCGGCGGTCGGTGGCGTAGTAGGTCAGGGGGAAGATGATGATCCCGAAACCCAGAACCGCCGCGGTAAGGGCATACCAGAGCCCCCGTTTCCGGGAAAGGGGATTCCGGGAGGCTGTCTCCTGGGTAACGCCCAGGAAGGTAAGCAGCGCGGCGGCGGGGGGGATAAAGCCAAGGAGGACCCCCAGGAAGCTGAGTACCCGCTTGTTGGGCGTCCAAAAGGCGTCGTAGGCGGACGGTTCCTCCCCGGTAAGATAGGCCACCAGGGCGATAACCAGGCCCAGGATAAGCCAGGCCCCGCCCAGCACGTAGAGAGCCACCCGGCCGGGCTTCAGGTACTTCCTCATCCCCAGGTAGGCGTCCTGAAAAACTTCCTGTTTTTTCTTCAGGCTGATCTGATCCGCCAGGGCGGAGATATCCCCCAGCTCTCCGGCGGCCTTTTCAAAAGCCGCCTCCCCATCCAGCCCCTTGGCCACCAGGCTGGCGATTCGGGCTTCCAGGTTGGAAAGGAGTTCTTCCTTGAAGTCCCGGAGTTCCGGGCTTTCCTCGTATTCCGAAAACAGACGGTTTACAAAATCCTGGGTTTCCATCATGATTCCCCTTTTTCCCCCAACAGTTTACTAAGGATCTTTTGCGTAAATTCCCAATCCAGGATATCCTGGGCGTAGCGTTCCCGGCCCTTATCGGTGATGCTGTAGTAGCGCCGCCGGGCCCCCTGGGTCTCGTCCCCCCAATAAGAGCGGATACAGCCTTCCTGTTCCAGCCGTTTGTAACTGGAATAGAGGGTGGTCTCCTTGAGCTCGTACTGGTCACCGGTACGGTTCAGAATGGTGTTGTAAATCTCGAAACCGTAGGCATCCCCGCTTTGAAGGATGTTCAACACGATGGTATCCGTGTGACCCCGGAGGATGTCGGATGATAATTTTGGCTCCATCTTCTCCTCGTTATAGATGACGCATTATTACTATTGGTATATATTATTATATATCAAACTAATATGACAGTCAAGTATGAAGAATATTAAGCACCAAGGCGCGCAAAGGGCCTGGTTTCTAATCATATCCTTCCGTGCGTCTTTTCGCCCGGCCTTCGGCCGTGGTGGTAAAATTTCAGAGTGTGTCTTTTAGGCTAATCAGGCTCCTAGGCCGTCCCCTTGAGACGGTAAGACACAAAGGCGATCTGCCTGCTGTCTGGCGCCCAGGAATTCACGTTGACGGTTCCCTGCCCGCCGAAAAGCTCGGCAATGACCCTGAATTCGCCGCCGGCGGCGCTCATGAGCCTGAGCTGCACGTTTTTGTTGGGGGGATGCTTGTCGGGCTCCACATCCCCTTTCCGGTAGGAGATAAAAACAACCCGTTGCCCGTCGGGGGAAACATGGCCGAACCAGTTGTTGCTTTCGTCAAAGGTCATCCGGGTGGGGTTGGAACCGTCCGCCTCCATGCGCCACAACTGCATGATACCCTCCGGTAAAAGTCTTAAGATATCTTATGAAATTCCTGCCACAAACAAGCGCCTGTGTCGAGAATCTTTGCTACCGCGCCCCTTGCCGCAGGGCGTCCTCCAGGGCGTTTAGAAAGCCCCTGCTGGATTCGGTGGCCCCGGACACAACGTCCGTTTCCGCGGGGCCCCGGGCCAGCACCTGTTCCAGAAGTTCCGTCATGGCTTCCCCGCCCACCGCCGGATCTTCCCGGTGTTCCACTATTTCGATGTCCCGGATAAACCCGCCGGCCACGGTGAGGCGCAGCAGGATATTTCCCCGGTATCCCCTGCCGAGGCCTTCCCACACCCCGTCCCGGCAGTTCGCGGGCGACACTCCCCCGGATTGGGGGGGAAAGAAATTTTCCCGGAGAAAACGCGCGGCCCCGCCCGATTTCAGCCCCCCGCTGGCGCAGCCGGAAAAGAGCAGCGCCAGGGCCGCGAGGATAGCCCCGGATACGATACCGGCGGCCGGGCCGGACGGCTTCCGGACCCGGAAGGGCGGCCAATAAAGACCCTTCATAGTGCCTCCTGTTTGCGCCGGCGGGCTTTTTGGGGTAGATAGGGTCGTCCAACCGGGTCCCCATTATGAACCCGGCCCGCAAGCTTCGGTTCGAGCGCGGTTTGCGGAGTAAAAAAACGCCCGCCGGGCGGTTTTTGGGGGTACACGCGAAGCGCGGCCCCGCCCTCTATATAGGGCGCGGAGCTGGAAGGCGGTTTAACGGGAGGCGGACTTTTCGCGGGTTTTTTTCAAAAACCGTTCGTTTTCGATGATGAAGCGCTCATGGAAGCCTTCGCCGATCTTTCCGGCCCGGTCGTGGGCTTCCACTTTAAAGCGGAGGCGGCGGCCGTCGATCTCGATAAGCTCCCCCAGGGCCCGGATCCCCATACCCAGCGGGCTTGCGGAAAGGTGTTTAACATTCAGTTCCGTGCCCACGGTGGAAAAGCCCTGGGGAAGCCAATCCTGTACCGCCGCGACGGCGGCGCCCTCCATAAGGGCGATCATCGCCGGGGTGGCGTAGACCGGGAGGCCGCCGCTTCCCCAGGCTTCGGCGGTATTTTCGCTGGTAACGGTTTCGGTTTTCTCCGCCCGCAGACCGGGCTTCAACTGGGTATTCGGTTCCATGGGGATATTATAACAGGAGCCCCCTGAAGCGTCAGGGGGAACATACAGACACTGTTTCTATTGCCGGGCCATGGCTTTTGGCCTTACCACTCCCGGGGTTTGAAGTCTTCGGGAACGTTGATCCGTATCGTGTCCCCGGACTGCTCCAATACAAAAAAACCGTTCTTCACCGCAAAGGCCTTTACCTCCCCCGCCGCTACCGCCCCGGCCACCGCGCCTACCAGCTTCCGCTTGTCCCCGTGCCCGTCCGCGTAGCGCCGCA
>JAITQR010000103.1 GCA_031288815.1 Treponema sp. | reverse complement strand
CAGAGATTCATTGTGGTTTTTCAGGATGGCCTGATACTCGCCAATATAATAGGGCTCTTCATACCACAGGCCCGTGGTGTCGGCGTTCGGGGCGCCGATAATGCGGAAGGCCAGCATATTGGTTCCCGGAACAAACAGGGAGCTGTCCAGGGGCAGCGAAATATAGCGCCAGCCCCTGCCGCTTTTAATTTGCCCGTCGTCGTCAAGATGCGCTTCCGATCGTATCAGGCGGCCGTTAAAAAAGACTTCCCAGTTGTTCCCCAGGGCGGCCAGAAAGAGCCCCGGCTGGACGGGCTTTTTTCCCCGCAGTAACGCAAACTGTTCCGGGGTCACGGCAAAAGGTATCAGCAGGGTGTATTCCCGGTCCCGTTCCCTGAAGGGGGAAAGGAAAACACGCTCCGGGGTTTCCGGCAAACCCAGGGATCTAATCTTCGCCGCTTTCCTGCGCTCCTCCGGCCCCTTTACCCGCCAGGAGCCGTCCGCCCTGTCCGGGACCGAGGCAATATGGGCGGGATCAAACCCGTTTTTCGCGTACAGGGGAAAATCGTTCAGGTTGATATACAGGGAGTTTCCCTGGGAATCCGGTCCGGCCGATATGCCGGCGCATCCGCAGAGAAGGAGCGGCAGTCCGGCGGCTAGAAGCATACGGGCCAAGCCCGAAAGGCTCTTCATTTTATAATAACCCGCTTATCCCGTTCAGCTTAGAAACAGGGGCCGTAATGGGAATCTTGTATGCCACAGAATACCATAACCGGCGCAAAAACGCCAGGAGTTTGTCGCGCTTCGCGCGGCAGGCTGCTAGGCCACAGGTTCCCCGGCGCGCAGCCGTTCCCGGCATTCCATTAAACGGCGGTGCATCCTTTCCAGTTCGGTCAGATATTGCCGTTCCGCCCCGCTGGTTTCGATTACCCGGAATATGCCGCCGTTCTTAATGACCACGCGGCGTTGGGCGTGCAGGGCCAGGATGGGATCGTGGGTGGCGATGAGGACGATCTTCTCTTTCCGTATGAGCAGTTCCACCGCCATGCGGCGGTCAATGCCGGCGTTTTCGATTTCATCAATGAGGACTATGGGAGAGGGGCTTAAAAAGGCGGTGTCGGCGATCATCAGCGCCCGGGACTGGCCGCCTGAAAGGGCGGTTACCGGGGTTTCGGGGCCTATGGGCTCCCCCGCCAGCCGGTTCGCCTCCTCCAGGATAAGCCTTTTTTTGTTACCCAGGTCTTCCGCCATGCGGCTTTTGCCGTGCATGCCGATAAAGGCGTCCACGGACAGATCCATCACGAAATTCATATTCTGGGAAAGCTGGGCCACCAGTTTTCGCTCTCCCCAATAACGCCATTCCTGCGGCGGAACTTCGTCATTGATGAGGATCCGCCTCCCGGTGGGGGTATCGCCCTGGGCTATCCACTCGATATCCGCCAGAAGACGGCTCTTTCCCGACCCGGTGGGGCCGACTATGGAAACCACCTCCCCCGCGGCAAAACGCAGTTCGGGGATTTCGGGGTTTCCCCCTTTATCCCTGCCCCCGAGTACGGTGAGGGATTTCAGGGCAAAGGCCTCTTCCCGCCCCCGGACAGCGCCGATAAACAGGACCATCTGTTCGGGAAGGGTTTTCTTGTCGATTCCGAATTCGCCAAGGGTAAATTCATCCTGGGCGGCCAGAATTTCCGCCACCGGCCTGGCATCCTGGGGGGAAGGGCTGTTCATGGAGAAGGCGGCGAAGAATTCCGGCAACACGGGGTACGCTTCCAGGGCATCCCGGTAGGGGGCGCGCAATATACCGCGCGGATCGGGCGCCGCCTTCATCTGATGACGATGCCCCGGTGATTGCCGAAGCGGAGTTCTTTCTCCAGCCGGGTCTCCCCCAGGCAGTAGGAACACAGGGCCGCGGGCATGGGGAAGCGCAGCTCCGTGTCATCCCCCAGGGGCTCCGCCTTTTCCTGGAGGAGCCGCGCCAGAGCGTCGCAGCCTTGGCCGGTAATGCCGTTGACCGGCAGAATCTCGCAGCGGGGGTTCACCATCCGCACCTGAAAGGCGTAGACCTCTCGTTCCGCCTGGGAAACAATGTCTCCCTTGGTTATCAATACCGTATTGGCCGTCTTCAGCATAGGGCCGATCTTTTTCGGCGCGTCGGCGCCCATGAGGTTATCGATCACGCAGAGGGCGTACTGGCCCCTGATGTGGGGGGAACAGCGGTTACAGAGGCCGGCGCTTTCCGAAAAGAGAAAATCCAGGCCCCTTTCCCTTCCCCACTCGATACACTCGGTAATGTTGGCGCCGAAATAATGATCCGGGCAGAGCCCTCCCGCCAGCCCTACCTGCACGGGAATCCCCCGGCGGCGGTAGGCCTCATCATCGGAGGTCGCCAGGCAGTCGAACTTCACCACCCCCACGCTGAACCCGGAGCTCTTCAGGGCGGCCAGGGTATGCAGCAACACGGAAGTCTTTCCCGAGGCGGCCGGACCGCAGGCGGTTACCAGCCTCATGCCCCGGCGCCTCCGGAACCGGAAGACCGGAGGTGAATCGTCCGGTACATGATACCGTTGAGACGCCGCAGGAGGGCGCCGATATCGTGGTTTTTCAAAAAATCCCAGCCCGCGAACCGGTACTGTTTCCCCGCCGGAAGCCCGGTTTCGTCCTCCCCGGCTTCCGTCCCCTCCGAGGGGCGGATGGGGTAAATCCCCCCGGCCCGGAGGATGGCGCCCATATCCTTTCCGGTGAGCATTTCCGCCGTTTCCCGGACCGCCGGGCCAGAGTCCCGTTTTACCAGCATCACCAGGGGATTAACCGCCGCCCCGTCATCCGGCCAGACCAGTTCCACGGGCTTCCCTTTCCGCAGGGCCAAATGGCCGAAGGCATAGGGAATCACGCTTACGCACGGCGCCTCCTCCCGGCCCGAACCGGCGAGCTTTGCCATTTCCGCGGGATGAAGCCGGCATTTTACCGTCCGCCCCAGGGCCTCTATTCCCTCCTCGCCGGCGCACTGAAAAACGGTAAGCAGCACCCCATCGCAAAAATCCCGGTCATCCCTGCCCCGGTAAGCGATCCTTCCCTCGTAGCGGGGGGAAAGAAGATCGGCCCAACGGCGGGGGCTGGGAAGATCCGGTTCCCGGGTTTTGTCCACCAGGAACACCAGGGGGTTAAAGGCCAGAATATCGTAATAAGAGTCCGGATCGGCAAGGCCCTGTTCCCGGAACGCGGGAGACAGGGGGCCGGCAAAAACCGACGCGAAACAGCCCGTGTTCCGGAAACGCCCGATAAAGGGCTGGCAGAAAAACGGCGAAAAACCCGGTGCCACGATAATATCGGGCAGATCCTCCGGGCCTTCGGCGGCCTCGAAAGATCTGGTAAACGCATCCCGCATCACCGCGTTGGAAAGAATACGGTAGCTCAGGGATACGCCGTGTTTTTGGGCGATGGAACGGATGTTCCCGGCCAGCTTCCGCTCCAGCCGTACCTTGACCGAACAGGGCATTAAGGCCAGCAGGTTAAGGCCTTTAATCGTGTTTTCCATGGGAATTATGGTACGGCATTTTCCAACAGGGTGTCTAACTGGCCGGGGCTGAGTTCCTTGCGGTAGAACAGGGCATAATACCCGTGGACTTCTTCCCGGATGTCCAGGTTAAAGTATTCGGGGTAGAACAGGTTCCCTATCCAGAGGAGGCCGATGGCCCTGTTGGCCGAGGGAGGCATGTCAAGCCAGTTGTAGGGCATATTGGGGGTAGAATATACCCTGCCGGTTTTTACCGCCTCGACCAAATTCCACATCTGTTGGCCCTCCGCCAGGGAAGGGGCGTTCCTTACGCCGGGATTCCCCGCGTCCCCCGTTTTGTTGGACAACAGAACCACCTGGGGATCCCAGGACAGGATCTGCTCCATGTTAACGCTCTGTCTTCCCTCGGCGTTGCCCGGGAGCTTTACCACGTTGATCCCCCCGGCGAATTCGACCACTTCCGTGTGGGAAGATCCCGCCGGCGCGGTCTGGAGACCCCGCCCGCCCTGGGCGTAATAAAAGCGCAGCCTTTTGTCCGCGGGTACCCGCGCCGCGTTCTCCGAGGCGGTTTTAAGCGCGGCTTCGCAATAGGCGGCCAGTTCTTCCGCCCTGGCCTGAACGCCGAGGAGTTCCCCCAGGAAGCGGTAGGCGGCTGGGAGTTTTTCAAGTCCGTAATCGGCGACAAGCACGGGGATACCCATGTTCGCTTGGATCCTATCCGCGGTTCTTGCCGCGCTTTCATCCGGGGACGCCATGAGCAGAATCAGATCCGTTCCCCTGGCGATTATCTCTTCCCGGTTGGCCGTGCTGTTATTGCCCTGCATAAGCCCCAGTTCGGGCAGAGCCATGTAGGCGGATTCGATATACTCAACCGATTTGCCCATGGGCTTGTCGCACCATCCCGCGAGTTTTTCGGGGCAAAGGGTGTAAAGGGCCACCACTCCCGGTTCCCCGGTGGAGTATACCGCGCGAATTTCCCGGGGAATTTCCACACTTCGCCCCGCCATGTCGGCGATGACCCGGGAAGCGCTGGCACTTTGCGCCGGGACGCCGCTTTGCGCGGGGGCGCCGGCGTCCGCAGAATCCTGCCACTTTCCGGCGCTGAGAAAAAACACCGTGGAAACTACGCACAGCAGCACGTAGCAGCCTTTTTTGACGCTCGTCATACAATTCCTCCTGTTTTGCCCTTCCCGAAACCGGCCGGGCTTCGGGAAGGGCTTTATGTAAAGGACGATCAGGTCCATCCTTTTCTTTTCCTGATGAGAAGAAAGACAAAAAAGGGAGCGCCGATAAGGGCGGTAAGGACGCTTAAGGGGAGTTCAATCTGAATAAGGCTGCGGGCCACCGTATCCACCACCAGGAGGCCGATACCCCCGGCGAGGAAACTCAGGGGAAGCAGGGTAAGGTAATTCGGCCCCGCCACCATACGGGACAGATGGGGGATCACCAGACCGATCCACCCGATTTGCCCGCCTATGCTTACCACCGAGGCGGTGAGCAGGGTGGCGCAGCCGATGGCCACGGCCCGGATCGCGGCGGTATTGATCCCCATGGCCCGGGCTTCCTCTTCCCCGAAGGTAAGCAGGTTGATCCTCCAGCGGAGCAGCATGAGGGGGAGAAACGCGATGAGGCCGGAGACAAAGGCCGGAAGCAGGGAGTCTTTGTTGACCGCCGAAAAGCTCCCCATAAGCCAGTAGGTAATTTCCGGCAGCTGACTGTTGGGATCGGCTAGGTATTTGACCAGGGAAATAAACGCGGAAAACAGGGACGATACCATCATGCCGGAGAGCACCAGTACCAGGGTGATATTCTGACGCCGCCCCGCGACCCAGGCAATGAGGACACTTGCCGTCACGGCGAGGATGCCGAAGGCAAAGGAGACAAGCTGGACCAGCGGGGCGGGCAGGGAAAGGAGGATCCCCAGGGCCGCGCCGAAGCCGGCCCCGGCGGAGACTCCCAGCACATCGGGAGATGCCATGGGATTCCGGAAGATGCCCTGGTAGGCCGCCCCGGCGACGGACAGAGCCGCCCCGGCGAAGACGGCGATCAGTATCCGGGGAAGCCGGATATCCAAAATGATCCGGGAGACGACCCTGTCCCCGCCGCCGCCCGAGACCAGGGCGGCCAGCCAGTCCAGAATCGTCCTTACCCCCAGGGGATAGCGCCCTACGCAGAGGCTCGCGGCCAGGCAGATCAACAGCGCCAGGGCCGCCGTATATATCGCCCCCGGGCGCCCTCCGCCAACGGCCCTGTCGCCGCCGGATCCGCCGGATGCTTTTTTACCCATGGTTCCTTCCCGTTTCCTCCCCGGCGGCGGCCGGCTTCCCGGTCCGGGGAAGGCGCAGCAGGGGCTGGCAGAAGGGCAATACCCGACCGCGGCAGGACAGATCCCGCACCACAACGGGAACCCCGTAGGCGTCGGAAAGGTTCTCTTCGGTAAGCACATCCCGGGCCGGACCGGTACAATAATTCTCCGGATTTTTAAGCAGGGCTACCCTGGCATCCAGGAGCAGAACCTGTTCGGGGAAGTGGGTTGTCATGATAACCCCCAGCCGCCGCCCGGCCAGAGCCAGGATCTGTTCCAGTATCAACGCCTGGTTGCCGAAATCGAGATTTGAAGTGGGCTCATCCATCAGGAGAAAATCCGGTTCCTGGATCAGGGCCCGGGCGATAAGCACCAACTGCCGTTCCCCGCCACTTAATTGGGAATAATCCCGGTCCCATAAAGAACCTATCCCCAGCCCTTCCATGGCCTCCATGGCGGCGCGGTAATCCTTTTTCCCCGGTTTCTCAAAAATGCCAATCCGGGCGGTCCGGCCCATGACCACCACATCCAGGGCGGAGAAGGCAAATGGCGGCAGGTGAAACTGAGGCACATAGGCGATACGCCGGGCAAATTCCCCCGGCGAAAAGGAACGGACATCCCGCCCGTCCAGGACGATCCCGCCCCCCAGGAGGGGCAAAAATCCCAGGATGGTTTTGAACAGGGTAGTCTTTCCTACCCCGTTCGGCCCCAGAAGGCAGAAAATTTCCCCCGACGAAACGACGGCGCTGAATTTTTTAAGAACAGCCTTCCCGCCGTACCCACAGTCCGTGTCCCGCAGCTCAATAGTCATGACAGTGCTTCCCCGAAGTAAACCGATTCGTGGCTGTCCATAATGGGTCTACATTCTGGACAGACTCTGATTTAAGATTGTCAGAAAAAATTAGTCAACACTAACAAACTGTATGTCTCAAATTGTATATACCGATAGCCTAAACCTGTCAATTGCCGGTGGCGATTGCCATCGGCGATAAACCCACTGATTAGGCCAAAGACCAGGCGTTTTACGGCCCACAGGCGGCCTGTCGCGCTTGTGAGTCTTCATTCATGGCGTACCGTAAAAACCACGGTTTATAGGTTGCGCGAGCCCTTACGAGTCCGCGACGAGAATGCGGAACAGGAAAGGGCGGAAGGGCCGAAATCCCCTCATTCTACAAAATCGTTTGCTTTAATTCGTCTTTGTTTGGATATGTATTGCATTTTATTTGTGTTTCGTTTATTTTTGTCGGAATATAAGGAGGTAATACCGTGAAAAAAACAGGTATTAGATGGTTTTATTTTGTTCTGGCCCTTTTTATCGTGGGCATTGGCGCCCCCAGCTCCCTGTACGCCAGGGGGAAACAGGAGGTTTCCCCAGGGAAGCAAGAAGCTTCCCCAAGCGGGCAGGAAGCTTCCCCGGGCGGGCGGGAGGCCGCGCCGATCCCGGTTACCATTCTGGTGGCCGCCGCGGCCAGTCTGCGGAATACCTTTGAACAGGAGCTGATCCCCCGTTTCCAGGCCAAGTATCCCCACATCACCGTGGAGGGAACCTACGACAGTTCCGGCAAGCTCCAGACCCAGATAGAACAGGGTCTTGAGGCGGACCTGTTCGTGTCCGCCGCCACCACCCAGATGAACAACCTGGTAAAAAGCGGCCATATAGCCGGGGAATCGGTGCTGCCGCTTCTGGAAAACAAGATCGTCCTGATTAAAACCGCCGGGGTTTCCACGCCGGTAAAAGACTTCCAGACCATCACCGCCGCCGCCGTGATCGCCCTGGGGGATCCGGCCAGCGTGCCCGCCGGTCAGTACGCCCAGGAGATCTTTACCAACCTGGGGAACTGGGACCAGGTAAAGGCCAAGGCCAGTCTCGGCACCAACGTTACGGAGGTGCTTAACTGGGTGGGGGAAGCCAGCGCCGAGGTGGGGGTGGTCTACGCCACCGACGCGGCGTCCACCAAAAAGGTGGAGCTTATCGCCGATGCCCCGGCGGGCAGCCTGGCCCGTCCGGTAATCTACCCGGCGGGGATGAACGCCGCCTCGGCTCACGGGGAAGAGGCCCGGCTCTTTATCGGCTTCCTGGCTTCGGAGGAGGCCATGGGGGTGTTCAGGGACTTCGGCTTCACCGCCGCCGCCCGGTAACGGGCCGGGCGGGATTCCCGGGTGAACATTTCCCCGATTCTCATCTCCATGCGGACCGCAAGCGCGGCTATCGCGGTCACCTTCTTCCTGGGCCTGTTCCTGGCGAAACTGGTGGCCGGTACCAGGCGGAAGGAGTGGCGGATGATCCTTGACGGCATCCTTACCCTTCCCCTGGTACTGCCTCCCACGGTGGCGGGCTTTTTCCTGCTCTACGTCTTTGGAGTCCGGGGGCCGGTGGGGAAATTTTTCCTGGACTTTTTCAGCGTCCGGATAGCCTTTTCCTGGTCCGCCACGGTACTTGCCGCGGCGGCCGTTTCCTTCCCCCTGATGTACCGTTCCGCCCGGGGGGCGCTGGAGCAGGTGGATCCGAATCTCGTCTACGCCGGGCGTACCCTGGGGCTTTCCGAATGGGAGATCTTCTGGAAGCTGAGCTTCCCCGGCGCCCTGCCGGGGATCGCTTCCGGGGCCGTGCTGGCCTTTGCCCGGGGCCTGGGGGAGTTCGGGGCCACCGCCATGATCGCCGGGAACATCGCGGGCAAGACCCGTACCCTGCCCCTGGCTATTTACTCGGCGGTCTCGGCGGGGGACATGGACGAAGCCTACCGCTATGTGCTGGTCATCGTTATTTTTTCGTTCCTGGTGGTGGCCCTGATGAACTACTTTACCTTCCAGTCCAAGGGCCAGCCGGGATCAAAAAGGCCGGAACTTTGAGCATCCTGGTGAGCATCCGCAAACGGCTTTCCCGGAATTTCTCCCTGGACGTGGAATTTGAAAACCCCCAAGGCTGTCTCGGCATCCTGGGCGTCTCCGGCTGCGGCAAGAGCGTGACCCTGAAGTGTATTGCCGGCATCGAGACCCCCGACGAGGGCCGTATCGAAGTCAACGGCAGAACCCTCTTTGATTCGGCGGGGAAGATAAACCTGAAACCCCAGGTTCGCCGGGTGGGGTACCTCTTCCAAAACTACGCCCTTTTTCCCAAGATGACGGCGCTGGAAAATGTCGCCGTGGGGCTCAAAGGCCGGGAGGCCCGGCGGCGCGCCATGGACTGGCTGGGGCGCTTCGGCCTGGCCGAACTCGCCGGCCTCTATCCCGGCCAGCTTTCCGGGGGACAGCAGCAGCGGACCGCCCTGGCCCGGATGCTGATCCGGGAGCCGGAACTTATCCTTCTGGACGAACCTTTTTCCGCCCTGGACACCAATCTGCGGGAAGAAATGCAGGCCCTTATGCTGGAACTCCTCAAAACCCGGAGGGACGCCGTCATGGTAACCCACAGCCGGGACGAGGTATTCAAGCTCTGCCCGGAACTGCTGGTGATAGACCGGGGCCGGGCCCTGGGCAGGGGGAGGACGGAAGACCTGTTCGCCAGCCCCGGCCTGGTGCGGGTTGCCCGGCTTACGGGCTGCAGGAATATCTCCCCGGTAAAGCGGACGGGGGATAGGGAACTCTACGCCCTGGACTGGGGGCTGGCTTTGCGTACCGCCCTTCCGGTGGGGGATGCGGTTACCCATGTGGGGATCCGGGCCCACGACTTTGTGCCGGTATATTCCCCGGAGACCGGGGAGGACGGTAAGGCCCCGAGCAACCTGATACGGATCAAAGCCGCCGGCCGCTCCAGGGAAGCTTTTGAGGAAACGGTGCTTTTCAGCAACGCCGGATCTCCGGCCCGTTCCGCCGGCAGGCTCTGGTGGAAATACTCCCGCTACCTGGGCCTGGACGAGCCGCCCCCCTGGCTGTACGCGCCCCCGGAACGTCTGCTGCTGCTCCGGGAATAGGACCGGAGGTTTTCGCGCGGGGTTTTTTCTTCCCCTTCAATTCATGTAAAATAGGCGTGGTTCGAACCGAACTTCGCGGGAGCCGGACAATCGGGATTCCGGCGCCCGGTGGCAGTACGCTTCCAGGGCCCCGAATGAACCGCGGTTATTTTACGGGAGAATTTCGCAAAGGAGAAGAAAATCCATGAAACCATCCGGAACCATTTTTGTTCTTTCCCTCTCGCTGATTGTAGCGGCGGGTGTTTTCGCCGGCGGGCTGTGGGGCGGCGGGGCCCGCGAAACTTCCGGGGGCGGAACCGGCGGGGACGGGACATCCGGGACCGGTGTTTGGGACAGGAAGATCGTCGTTATCTTCGCGGGAACCGAAGGATCCAGCGCCGGGCAAAGCCGGATGATGATGGACACGGCAGAACAACTGAACGCCACCGGCCGTTTTGACGCCAAGGTCTACGTGGCCGGATCGCTGCCCGGCGGCACGGACAACCTGGTTACCCAGGCGCGGCTGGGGGCGAACATCGTGATTCCCTCCGACCCGGGACGGCTGGCCAGCCAGTTCAACATTCCGGACCTCAACATCCTCATGGCCCCCTATATCCTGACGGATTACCGGCTTCTGGAAAAACTGCCCCAAACCGACCTCTACAGAGAATGGCAGACCGCCCTGGAAGCCCAGGGGATCGTCCTTATCGCCAATATGTTTAACGGTTTCCGTAGCTTCTATACCACCAGGCCGGTAAGCAGGGTGGCCGATCTTTCGGGCCTCCGCATCCGGGGCTTTGGAAACGACATCGGCCAGGCCCTGGCAAAGTACCTGGGCTACGTCCAGGTCAGCGTCGGCGCCACGGACATTTACGCCGGAGTCCAGGCCGGAACCCTGGACGGCTGCGAGATCCAGGCCGCCGCCGCGGACAGTTACCGGCTTTCCGACGTGATCAAGTGCCTGGCCCGGACCAACCACTACATGCTCCAGAGCAGCTTTGTGTGCGGCAAAATTCTGCTGGACAGCATGCCCCAGACGGAGCGGGAGCTTTTTGTGAAGACCGTGTCCGATACGGCGGCCAAGTATTCCGCCGCCATCGCCGGTCAGGAACAGGGATACTACGACAGCTTCAAGACCAGGGGCATAAACGTTGTCGACGTGAACCTGAAAGAATTCGAGACGGCCATTGCCCCTCTCTACACCAACAACGATCTTAAAATGTCTGCCGGCATTAAGGATCGCCTCTTTAGGGAACTGGGCCTTTAAATCATGAAGTTACGGTCTCGTTTGATTGTTATCGTCTCGGTAATTCTAGTGACGGCCGCGTTGTCTTTATCCCTTATCCTGCTTGGTATCGCGTCCTCCACCCAGATGGCTACCGCCCTGGAAAGCCAGGAGCGGCTGGCCGCGGAACAGGCGCGGATCATCCAGATGAGCTACGAGACCTACCTGCGGATCGCCCGTACCCTGGCGGACGCGATGGCCGATTATGACGCAACCGAACCGGGCAGGCAGCGCAACCGTTTCGATCAGTTTATACATTCAATCGTCGCCTCCAATGAACGGGTAGTCGGCATTTTCGCGGTCTTTAACCCCAACACCATCGATCCGGGGATGGACGCCGTTTTCGCCGGCGCGCCCGGCAGTACCGGAACCGGCCAGTGGGCCCCCTGGTATACCCAGCACACGGGGACCATAGAACGCTTAACGTATAACGATTTGCCGGGGATGATGGCGATCGTCAACGGCCTCGACGCCCGGAAGGAAAGGATCGACGACCCCCTGCCCTTCCTCGTGGCGGGCAAGAACACCTATATTGTCAAAGTCAGCGTACCGGTTATTTACCGGAAGACCGGGGAGGTGGTAGGCCGGGTCGGGGTGAACGTGAATACGGCCTATACCCAGTCCGTGGTGGACGACACCATAAAGGCCCACCCCGACATCAGCGCCATGACCGTCTATTCCAATAACGGAATTATTGTCGCCAGTTACGCCGCCGAACAGGTGGGAAAGCGCCTTACCGACGCCCAAAGTTCCCTGTTCACCGCGGATACCGCCGCGGCCCAGAACGCGGTGGCAAGGGGGGAAAAATTCCGGGCGGCGGAATATTCACCGGCCCTCAACACGGAACTGGAAATGATAATCTACCCCTTTACCATCGGTGAAACCGGCATAAACTGGTCCCTGATGCTGGGCACGGAAAAAGCGGTTATCTTGGAAGAGATCAGCACCATGATTATGTACGCCCTTATTATCGCGGCGGCGGCGGTGATTGTGATGATGCTGATCGTTTATTTTGTCGCCGGCAGCGTTAGCAAACCTATTGTCAATGTGGCCTTGACCCTCAAGGACATATCCGAAGGCGAGGGGGATCTGACAAGAACCGTCGATGTTCACTCCAAGGACGAAATCGGCGACCTGGCCCGCTACTTCAACGCGACCCTGGGGAAGATTAAAAACCTCGTCGTTACCATCAAAAACCGGTCCTCCTCCCTCTTTGACATCGGGAATGAACTTGCCGGAAACATGACCGAAACCGCCGCGGCGATCAACCAGATCACCGCCAACATCCGGAGCATCAAGGGGCTGGTTATCAACCAGGGCGCGTCGGTAACGGAAACCAACGCCACCATGGAACAGATCAACGTCAACATCGATAAACTTACCGGCCACGTAAACCGCCAGAGCGAAAGTGTCGCCCGGTCCTCTTCGGCCATCGAGGAGATGCTGGCCAACATCCAGTCCGTTACCCAGACCCTGATCAAAAACGGCGATAACGTGAGGGATCTTATCGACGCTTCCGATCTGGGACGCACGGGGCTCCAGGAAGTGGTTACGGATATTCAGGAAATAGCCAGGGAGTCGGAAGGGCTATTGGAGATCAACGCGGTGATGGAAAACATCGCCAGCCAGACAAATCTCCTGTCCATGAACGCGGCCATAGAGGCGGCCCACGCGGGGGAGGCGGGGAAGGGCTTCGCGGTGGTGGCCGACGAGATACGGAAACTGGCGGAAAACTCCGGGGAGCAGTCCAAGACCATTTCCACGGTGCTCAAGAAGATAAAGGACTCCATCGATACGATAACCAAATCCACCGACAGCGTGTTGAACAAATTTGAGGCCATAGACAGCGGGGTAAGGACCGTATCGGAGCAGGAAGAGAATATCCGTAACGCCATGGAGGAACAGGGCCTGGGGAGCAAACAAATTCTGGAGGCTGTCAGCCAGCTCCGCGACGCCACGGGGCTGGTCAAGGGCAGCACCGAGGAGATGCTTGAGGGGAGTAAGCAGGTCATACAGGAGAGCAAAAATCTGGAGCTGGCGACCCGGGAGATCACCGAGGGGATGAACGAGATGGCCATCGGAGCGGAACAGATCAACGTGGCGGTAACAAGGGTGAACACCATCAGCGGGGAGAACAAAGAAAATATCGACGTGCTGGTCCGGGAGGTGGCGAAGTTCAAAGTGGAATAGCGTATCGCCCTTACGGGATCACGGTACTCCTGCCGTCCCGCTCCTCACTTCCGTTTCCGCAAACTTCCCCAGCTTCAGGTCAAACCTTGTCCGCGCCAACTCCCCAAACAAAAAGGGAAGGGAAATGCCTGGCCGGAAATACTTCCATTAAAATTAAGCGCGTCAAAGTAAAGGGTAAAATTTTGAAACGTTAAACGGTTAGTCCGGGCCTGATACTATCGCTGAAAGTGATTGTAAAACAGATAAACACCTATTACAATACCCCCATGGCGAAGAGTAAATACGGCGTTACTCCCTGGGGTTCATGGTTTATCGAGGTTCTGGACAGTTACTCAATGGGCGCCCGGCTGGGGCGGGGAAAGACCTACGCCAATACCGGCAGAGTCCTTTCCCTGGAGATCGATAACAGAAAGGCTGTGGCCAAGGTGGAGGGAAATTACCGGCCCTTTTACCGGGTGGAGATCGATTTTCCCGAATTAAAGGAACGGGAAAAAGTGTACCGCGTGATCGAGGAGGATCCCGTCCTTCTTTCCCGGATAGCCGCCGGGGAACTGCCCGAGGAGTTTCTGGTTAAATTAAAATCCGAGGGAATCAACCTTATCCCCCGGCGCTGGAGGGAGATGAAGCGGTCCTGCAGCTGTCCCGACGACGGCGACCCCTGCAAGCACATGGCGGCCCTCTACTACATCATAGCCAGGGAGGTGGACGCCGATCCGAGGGTGCTGTTCCGGCTGCGGGGCATGGATCTGGAGGCCCGTTTCGGCAGATCCGTGGCGGTGAACCTGCCCGCTCCCTTTACCGTACGGGCCGCCCCGGCCGAAGCGTCCCCGGAGAGGAAAGACCGGGGAATCGCGGGCCTGTCCGAAAAGGCGGACGGGGCCCGGCCGGAGCCCCCGGTTCTGGAGGCGATACCCGGCTGCACGGAACTTATCACCTCCCTGCTGCCGCCGAAACCTCCCTTTTGTGACCGGGACTTCGCCTTTACCCTGGCCGAATTCTACCACCGGACCGCCCGCTCCGGCCCCTGGGAAGCGGCCTCTTCCGCCGGGGACGAGGGGGAGGAGCTGGAACACCGGTTTTCCCGCTCCCGCTGGTCCATACTCTGCCCCAACCCCGGGCCCGGCTCGGAACCTATCCTGCAGGAAACGGACATTCTGGGGAAAAAGACCCGGCATCTCCTCTTTGACGCGTATTCCCGGTTCGTGAACTTTTCTTCCGAGGACGGCACGGAAGACTACGTGTTTCTCTTTTACCTCTTCAAATTCCTCAACCTGGTTACCCGTTCCTCCGCCTTTATTCCCTTTGTGCTCCTGGAAGGAGGGGTGCTCCGGATAATATGGAAACCCTACGACACCCTGCCGCAGATCGCCCGGTTCCTGGATACCCTGGCCGGTCTGGAACGGGGCATGCTGCCCCTGGGCGAGGAGGGTTCCGGCAGGGCGGGCAGGAAAAGCGCCGGCAAGACCGAGGTCCGGGCAAGCGGCCGCAGCGTAGTGGATCTTCTCTCGTCGGCCCTTCTGGGCGAATGGGTAAAACGGAACTACTTTGCCTACCAGGGAAGCGCCGGAAGCCGGGAGTACCGGGAACTGCTGGACCTTTTCTTCCAGGGCAGGAGCATGGGAACCGCCGCGCCCGCCCTGCGGAGTCTTCCCGTATCAATAGACCGCTGGCTTTCGGTACTCCACATTGATTTTTCCGCCTGGCGATACCGTTTTACCGTTAAGGGCGCGGGGCTAAGCAAAAGCGGCGCGGAGGGCAAAGACCGGGGCGACGCTACGTACCTCCCGGATTTTACCCTTTCCATGGACGTGCTGAAGGAGACCGAAAAAGGAACGGTGAGAATCCCCCTCTCGAAAGTCGCGGCGGGGAAAAAAGGCGAAGACACCCTGGCGGTTCTCCGGGCGCCCACGGCCCTTTCCAACTATCTCCCGGAGATCGGTTCCCTGATGGTGCATAAGAAGGTCCGGCTTCCGGAAAAACGGCTCGCCGATTTCCTTGAGTCCGCCGCGCCCCTCCTTGTCCGGCTGGGGATAGGGGTGGATCTTCCCAAGGCGCTGAGAAACGAACTCAAGCCCCGGCTGGTTCTGGTGAGCAGGGGCAAGGACTCCGGTTCTCTGGTAAGTTACCTGGGCCTGGATACCCTCCTGAGCTGGGAATGGCAGGTGGCCGTGGGCGACAGGGTGCTGGATCCGGAGGACTTTGAAAACCTTATCCGCCAAAAGCGGGATCTGGTACGGTTCCGGGACGGCTTCGTCAAACTTAACCCCGAAGAGCTGGCCAGGCTTCTTAAAAAGGCAAATGGCTCCCCGCCGGGGATCAACGATTTCCTCAAGGCCCATTTTTCCGGGGACAGCGTGCTTTCCTTTGACGCCCAGGGGATCATCAAACAGCTCTTTACCGAACGCCGCTTTACCCCGCCCGGAACCCTGAAAGCCTCCCTGCGTCCCTACCAGAAGCGGGGCTACAACTGGGTCTGTTCCCTGCTCATGGCCGGTTTCGGCTGTATCCTGGCGGACGACATGGGGCTGGGGAAAACCGTCCAGTCCATCGCCGCCCTGCTCCGGCTGAAGGAGGAAGGACTCCTGGAAGACCGCTGCCTTATCATAGCCCCCGCGGCCCTGCTGGAAAACTGGGAACGGGAGCTTTCCCGCTTTGCCCCCTCCCTCCTGGTATCCCGTTACCACGGGACGGGCCGGAAGCTGGACGAAAAACACGACGTGTTTCTTACCACCTATCAAACCGCGGTCAGGGACGCCGCCAAGCTGAACAAGGAAAAGTTCTCCTTCCTTATCGTGGACGAAGCCCATTTGATGAAAAACGCCGATACCCGGATGTCCCAGACCGTCAAGCGGCTGCAGCCCCGCTTCCGCCTGGCCCTTTCGGGAACCCCGGTGGAAAACAGGCTTGAGGATCTCCGATCCCTCTTCGACTTTATCCTCCCCGGATACCTGGGAAGCCCCACGGAATTCAGGCAGGAGTACCGCTATCCTATCGAGGTGCTGCGGAGCCCGGAAAGGGCCGAAGTTCTGCGGAAGATTACCGCCCCCTTCCTCCTGCGGAGGCTGAAGACCGACAAGACCATTATCAAGGATCTGCCGGACAAGATCGTAAGCAACGAATACGCGGTTTTGGAAAAGGAACAGGCGGCCCTTTACGAGAGCATCGTTACCGAGACCATGGAAAAATCGGAAAACCTGGATCCCAAAGACCGGGCCGCCCTGGTGCTCTACCTCCTCACCTGCCTCAAGCAGATCTGCGATCATCCCCGGGTTTACGACAAGGAAAGCCCGGCGGTATCTTCCCTTTCGGGGAAAGCCCAGCTTCTGGTCACCCTGCTGGAGGAGATCCTGGCCAACCGGGAAAAGGCGCTTATCTTCAGCCAGTACGTCGAAACCCTGGATTGCCTTTCCCGGATCATCACCAAAGAACTGGGGGAACCGGTTCTCCTCTACCACGGCGGGATGACCCAAAAGGCCCGGTCGGAAACCATCGGGAATTTTCAGAACGACCCCTCCTCCCGGCTGCTTTTGGTAAGCCTCAAAGCCGGCGGCCTGGGACTCAACCTTACCGCCGCGAGCCGGGTCATCCACTACGATCTCGGGTACAACCCCGCCGCGGAAAACCAGGCCACCGACCGGGCCTTCAGGATAGGCCAGAAACGCAACGTCTTTGTCCACCGCTTTATCACCAAAAACAGCTTCGAGGAAAAGATAGACGCCATGATCTCCAGCAAGCAGGAACTGGCGGCAATGACGGTTTCCTCGGGGGAATCCTGGCTCGCCCGGATGAGCCACGCCGAGTTAAAGGCCCTGTTTGACCGGT
>JAITQR010000073.1 GCA_031288815.1 Treponema sp. | reverse complement strand
GATTTTTGTAAACTTCTCAAGCCATACGCCGACAATGGTTTTTTCGGCAGGTACACGGTCAGGTTTCTGAGCCTGCTTCAAAAACTCGATCAGGGCAAAGGCCCCTGCCTCAGCCGCGGACTTGGTTTTCGGGTAACGGTACTGAGCAAGTTCCGGGGGGAAGTCCTGGAAGCTCCGGCGCTTCCATTCCTGGCAGATCCTTTCGGGCAAACCGCTGGAAGGGTTAAGGGAAATCTGATACGTTTTGGCGTCATTACGCCTGGGCGTAATGAAAGGCTTCGGGACCCGTGGCATTAAGTTCTCCAAAGTCGAAAAAATAATCGCACGATAGACGCACGATGCCACGAAGGTTCGATTTTGGAGAAAGACCTTATGCGCTAATTCCTTATATTATAAGGAATTACGAATGAGAGACGCGGGACTCGAACCCACCACCTTCAGCTCCGGAGGCTGACGCTCTATCCAGATGAGCTAGTCTCTCATAAATATAACCCTACTTTAAGGTAAAGGAGGGGGTTTGTCAACACGCACGCACGCGCCCCAAAAACCTTCCGGGTACTTCCAGATCGACCTGGTACGGCATAATGACGGCGATCCCCCAGGGGGAATTGCTATACCCCGACCATGACCGGCGTGAAAACCGGCTAGACCATCATCCACGAACCGCCGTGTATGGAACCCTACGCATGGTAGTGTGAGGGGACGGCTGCCCAACTAATGGGCAGCCTCCTGCTGGATGTGGCAAACCATTGCTACAGGCCGGCTGCTAGGAACGGCGAATCATCTTCCGGACATACGCGATGGAAAACAGCAATACCATAACGGTCATAATAACAGAGGCCGCCGAGCCGTAACCCACTTTCAGGCCCCGGACTCCCTGCTGGTAAATGAACTGGGTCATGGTAGCGGTACTGTTGGCGGGGCCTCCCTTGGTAAGGATATTTACCTTGTCAAAGAGGCGGAACGTATCAATGGTACGCATCAGGACGACCATCAGAATACCGGAGCTTATATTCGGAACAGTGATATAGCGGAATTGAGCCCAGGGGCCCGCCCCGTCCATACGGGCGGCCTCGTACTGTACCTGGGGAATGGTTTGCATGCTGGCGTAAATCAAAAGAAAGGCCATGGGCGTGTATTGCCAGACATCAATAACCAAAATGGCGTAAAAAGCGGTCTTGATATCCATAAGCCAATTAACCGGCCCCAGGCGCAAAACCCCCAGCAACCGATTGATGATTCCGTAGTTGTTGCTCAGCATGGTTTGCCACATCAAGGCGACTGTTACAGGCGGCATTAATGTTGGAAGCAGAATAAGGGTTCGTAAAAGCTTGGTATTTTTGGTAAAGCTGTTGATGAACACGGCGGTAAAGAGGCCGGCTCCCGTCTCGATAACAACGGCAAGGATGACGAATTTTACCGTGTTCCGGATGGCCTGGAGAAAATATCCGTTTTTCAGGAGTTCAATATAGTTATTGAGGCCCACACCTGCCGCCGGTTTTCTGGCGAGGAAATAATAGTCGGTAAAACTGTAAAAAAGGGTAAAAAACAGGGGAAAGATGGTAAATCCAGCCAGAATCGCTATGGTTGGACTGGTCATAAGTATCCCAAAACTACTGCTCTTGTCTTTCAAACCGGTTCCCTTCTTCGTCGGACGGCGGAATTCCCCCACCTCTTCAATAGAGTTGTGCGGAAACTTCGGTTTCCGCACAACAACCGTTTATAAACAATGAGTTGGGCCTGTCCGCAAAGCCGGCCGCCGGACAGGCTCGAATCAGCTCGGGCGCTACTTTTTCTTGAGAATGGCTTCAATGGCCGTTTTCGCGTCGGCCAGGGCCTGATTGACGCTTTTTGAACCGGAAACGGCGGTACTCAGTTCGATGCCGTAGACCGATTCAATCTCGCTCCATTCCACCAGACGCGGACGCACGACCGAATCAACGGTTGCCTGCAGAAGAGTAGGGTAGTAGGCGTATTTCTGGACCAGGGACGGATCGGAATAAACGCTGCGCCTTGTGGGAACGCCGCCGTTATCGGCCATGAGCTTCTGGATTTCGCTGGATGTAATGAAAGTAAGGAATTTCAGCGCCAGTTCCTTGTGAGTGGAATTCGCCGTAACGCCCATCATCCAGTGGCCGATCATTCCGGTGGGATACGCGGCGGAACCGGCGGCGGCTTTTCCCGGAATAACGGCCCACGCGGCGGAGGCGTTGGTTCCCGAAATAAACCAGGACGGCCAGCCCAGGGCCATTCCGGCGTTTCCATCCGCTACGGCGGCTACCAGATCGTTGCGTTCGTAATTCGCTCCGGTTTTTAACAGTTCGATGTAAAGCTGAAGCGCGTCTTTTCCCGCCTGGGAATCCACCGTTACCTGGCCCGCGCCGTCAAAGACGTTGCCGCCGAAAGCCCAAAGCAGGGGCAGATAATCGCTGACAATCGGGTTTCCCTGCTGTCCCCGGATGATATAACCCAGTTTTCCGGCCGCCTTGAGCTTTTGAGACGCCGCAAGAACCCCGGCCCAGTCGGTGGGAATACTTATCCCGTTAGTATCAAACAGCGCTTTGTTGTAAAACAGGAGCTGCACATTACCGGCAAAGGGAAGGGCATAGGTATCACCGGTTTTGTAGGGATCTTTACCTATCGCCAAAGAGGCCGGGATAAAATCACTGTCATCCGCCAGACCCATTTTTGTCAGGTTTTGATAGATGCCCGCCGCGGTAAACTCAGGCATCCACGGGTCGTCGGCCATGGCGAGATCGTAAGCCCCGGCGGAATTGACAGAATCCAGAGATATTTTCTGTTTGAGGTCGTCCGCCTCCAGCCCGAGAATCTCGATGGTGCAGTTATTTTCCGTCTCAAACCGGGCCTTCGCCGAATTGATGGCGTCGACATGAAGACCGCCCCGAGCGGCAATAACCAATTTCTGGCTCTGTCCGCTTCCTTTGCTTTCGGTTCTGGCTCCCGCGAAGCAGGGAAGGACGGACACGATCAGCAGAAACGCCACCGCCAAAAACACTTTTCTTTTCATCTTGCTGCTCCTTATCTCTTTGTTTTTGGAAACCGAAGGGTTTCCTTATTCAGGTTCTATCCCCAAAGCCGGTCTTGGACAGATCCTGTTTGGTGTACAATTAAAGAACTCCGGAAACCCAGCCGGGGCTCCGGAGCTTCCCTTTATTCTTTTACCGCCCCTCCCGAAAGTCCCTGTATTAAAAAATTCTGGGTAAATACGACAAACAAAATGATCGGTATCATGGAAAGCACCCCGCCCGCGGCAATGCCGCCCCATTGGGCCAGTTCCTGTTCACTGTTAAGGGTCGAAAGAATCAAAGGGATGGTAAAGCGCAGAGGGGACTGCACAAATATCGCCCCGTAAAGGTACTCGTTCCATGAGGTCATGAACGAAAGGATTGCCCCCGCCGTTATGCCGGGCAGGATCAAGGGCAAAACAATACGGACAAACAACTGAATTTCGCTTGCCCCATCAATTTTCGCGCTTTCCTCAACCTCGACGGGCAGTTTTTCAAAAAAACTAATCATAAACCAGATGATGAAAGGCAGGTTGATCAGGACGTGAGCGCTTATAAGCGGTATTCTCGTCCCCAGAAGACCCGCCCGGGTCATCATGATATAGAGGGGCAGGGCGAAAGCGATGGGCGGCAGGATACGCACCAGAAGCACCCAGAACATTAAGGAACCTTTATAGCGGAGACGGTAGCGTACACGGGCTAAAATATATGAGCAGCAGAGCCCTATGCCAAGGGAGAACGCCAGAGATACCAGGGTTACCAGCAGGCTGTTGTATACGGCCAAGCCGAAATTGGTCCCCCTGAGCATCCCCGTAAACTGGGCAATAGTAAAGGTTTTAGGAAAGAAGGAAAGCGCGCTGGACAGTTCCCCTGACGAACGGACAGCCAAAGAAAACATCCAGTATATCGGCAGAAAAGTCCACCCTAAAAGCAGAACCAGAACAGGAATTTTGATCCAGCCACGTCGTTTTCCACGCTTTTTCATACTTGCTCAGGGGAATTTATCCTCATGCTCTAATGTAGCCCTCTTCTTATTTGCCGTCAAGCAAAATCCAAGATAAACACATGGGAAATTTTTGGAGGAGATCGGAGAATGAGAACGTGAATAAACTTTTAAATCCGCTCTGTTTCTTCAGGAAAGCCCGGCAGCATCGGCTTTCCTGTCGCCGTGTCCATCACAATTTCGCTATTTCTTCAATGGAAAGTCCGGTTCCCCGGGCTATTTGCTCAACCGGTATGCCGATTTTCTTTAAATTCCGGGCGACTTCCTGCTTCCCTTCTTGTTTTCCTTCCTGTATACCTTTCCGCATGCCTTTCTCTATACCTTTCTCCATGCCTTTCTCTATACCTTCCCGTACTCCTTCCTCACGGGCATGGTTCAATCCGCTGGTCCAGTCGGACAGCGCCATCTCCCTCATCTGGTACGCCCGTAACGCTTCCTTGTCCCTGCTTATATCCCCCATCTTCTCCTCCGCCTTCCGGATCCCCGCGTCCATCTTTATCGCCTCCTCCACCAGCCCCGCAGGGCTCTCCTTGTCCAGCCATGTCAGCCAC
>JAITQR010000258.1 GCA_031288815.1 Treponema sp. | reverse complement strand
CCGACGGCGTAGACGTGTTTCATCACCGGCGTCCGCTTGAGGTATATCCATATCAGATAGGCGATTGCGATGATCACGGCGGAACAGGGGATAAAGCCGAAAAGGGCCTTGTCATAGGTGGGGTACACCACGGGCGGCACCTTGCCCTGGGGTTTCGGCATGATAAAGAGGTTTATTCCCTTGACGATATAGATCATGCAAAAACTCGTCAGCAGGGGGGTATACGAAGCAAAGAAACGATTGTTCCGTGGACCGTTGCGATGCCCACTACCGCAAGCAGGGCAATTCCCCATGCCAGCGGCAGGGGGATGCCGGTAAACCGCATGGGGAGCGTTACGGCCAGCACATTGACAAAGGACATCTGTACGCCGATAGATATATCAATTATTCCGAGGAGCATAAGCATCAACTGTCCCATGGTTACCAGAACAAGGGGCGCGTTTTTGGCAAAGAGGAGGGAGATGTTTTTTACCGTAAAAAACCGCGCCGGGCCCTGAACAATGACGTTGAGAATAACGACAATGACAAACAGTACAAGTCCGGTAAACGCCGGTGAACGCTGCATCCGGTAAAACGCGTCCCGGACAAACGCGAGCGCCCCGGAAACGAAGGCTCCCGCCGGTTTGGATGAAGCTTTCATCTGCTTTCCTTCCCCTTTCGATGTTCCCCGGTAAGGCCCAGCATGGCCGCGACCAGTTTTTCCTCAATACGATCCTCTCCCCGCAGTTCGGCGCTTATCGCCCCCTCGTAAAAGACATAGATACGGTCCGATATTTTTAGCAGCTCTTCATTGTCGCTCGAACTGTACAGCACGCACATACCGGCGGCGGTACATTCTTTTAAGATTCGGTGGATCTCCTGACGGGTAGCGATATCCACCCCTTTGGTGGGATCATCCAGGAGGAGCAGATCCGGCGCGAGGGTTATCCAGCGCCCGATTACCAGCTTTTGCTGATTCCCCCCGGAAAGGGAGGATGCCGGGTGCCGCAGACTTCCCGCGATTATCCCGTAGTCGTTTATCGCTTTTTGCGCGAATTGATTTACCCTGGCGGGTTTGATATACGAAAACGACATTCCCCTGGCGGCCGCTCCGGCGTAGATATTCTCCGCCACCGTCCGCATGGGGAAGATCGATTCCTTGTTTCTGTCCCCGGAGATAAAACCCATGCCCCGGCCGATCGCGTCCGCCGGCTGGTGAAATTTTATTTTTTTCCCCTGGTAGATAATATCGCCGTGGTCGTGTTTTTGATCTCCCAGTATAACCCGGAGAAAATCCTGCTGTCCCTGTTCGTCAAGACCGCCTATGCCGATGATCTCCCCGGTATAGCCGTGAAAATTGATGTTTTTTAATTTGCGGGACAGGGAAAGTCCCCTGGTTTCCAATATCGGCCTCTCGTCCGCCCTGTGGAGTCCAATACCGCTGCGGGACGCCATGGAAGTATCGGGTTTTTTCCCGGTCATATAGTATACCACCGTGTCGATATCCATCTCCCCGACGGGTCCGCTTGCCACCGTTTCCCCTCCCCGGAGTATGGTACATCTGTCACAGATACGGTAGATCTCTCCCATACGGTGCGTTACGGTGATGATGCCAAGCCCCTCGGCCTTTAATTCTTCAAGCACCCCAAAGAGGATATCCACTTCGTCGGAGTGAAGGGACGCCGTGGATTCGTCCAAAATCAAAAGCCGGGGTTTTGAGGCAATCGCCTTGGCTATCTCGATCATGCTCTGGGTTGAGGGCATAAGACTCTGGACCAGTACCTCCGGCTCGCAGTTGATCTTCAGGCGTTTCAGGCAGGAAAAGGCGTAATCCCGGGCCTTTTTCGTGTCGATAAGGCCGAATTTACCCCTCGGCTCTATGCCCAGCACTATATTGTCAATGACGCTCATGGCGGGTACCAGGCTGAGATCCTGATAGGCCGTCGCGATTGAGAGTTTTCCGGAGTCCGCCGCGGACCGGATATGAACCGGCTTTCCGTCGTACAGTACCGTGCCGCCATCGGGGTTTACCAGTCCGCTCAGGGTTTTTACCAGAGTCGATTTTCCGGATCCGTTGGCCCCGAGTAACGCCATGATCTCGCCGCTTTTTACCGAAAGCGAGGCGTCTCTCAACGCTACAACGGCATCAAATGTCTTGGTTATTCCACGCATTTCCAGCAAGGGAGGCTCCTCTGATCATCACAATGTGGTCAGGAAATATAGCATGAAAATGGCATAAAGGAAAACCGGCGGACCCGGATGGGCCGCCGGTCCTTTCCGCGTGGTATTTTATTTGAAGTAGGCGCTTCTGGCCTGGTCTACGGACATATAGGAGGAAACCGAAGTGGAATCCGGCAGGGATTTTACCGAATCAAGGCGTTCCTGCATGTTGTCGTAGGTCATGATCCACTGGGGAGCGTAGTAAATGCTGTTCCCCATGAGTCCGGAAGACGCAATCCCGTCTTTCAGTTCCCCTCCCTGGCGGAGATTAACCGCAATGGCAAGAGCCGTGGCGCCGATTCCCGGGGGGTTTTCCACCACGATGAAGGGCAGTACCAGGCCGTCCTTGTTGATATTCGCTATGTGCCTGATCCAGGCGATTTCTTCCGATGAGGTAATACAGCCCGGATAGGGGATCTTTGCCTCTTCTATAGCGCCGAGGATTCCCAAAGCGGATTCCTGGTTAATAATACCGTCGTATTCGAGACCTGAGGCGATCACTTCTCCCATGAGCCGTTTCGCCTCGGTATCGTTCCAACCGTGGGCCATGGTTTTGACTACCTGAAGGCCGGCATCCCGGAGTTCCTGAACCCATACGTCATTCCTCATCTCCGAAGCGGAATTGCCGTCTATACCGTTAAATTGCAGTACTTTTTTTCCCGGGCCCAGGGTCTTGATGAGAAACTGGGATTGTATCCTGGCCCATTCCCGCTGATCCACAACTACGTTCAGAATCTTCGCGGATTCGTATTCGCAGTCGGCGTTGACATAAGTGATCCCCGCGGCAATGGCCTTGTCGATAATCGGATCAAGCCCCGTCGCGGCAATGGGGTTTACCATGATAATATCGTAGCCCTCGTTTACCGTCTGCTCAATCTGCTGGGATTCTACCGCCGGATCGTTGTTCGCCGTAAAAGTCGCGTACTCGGCGATGACGCCCGCCGCCTGAAGTTCCCTTACCGTTTGACCCATCTGCTCTTCGTAAACTGTCCGGTAGGGGTTCCCCTCGATAATCGCGTTATGAGACGCCACCTTAAACCCGGTACTGGCCGCGGCCCGCTGTTCTCCGGCCGCCGGGGCGGCGGTTTCTGTCTTGCCGCCGCATGAAGCCAATACCAAAGCCAGCGCGGCAAGTCCCGCTAAGACAAAAAATGCCTTTTTCATTAGTTCCTCCTTGAAAAATTAAATTGTCGTGTCTTTGAAATGTTCCACCGATATTATGAAACGTTCCATAAGATGCTATAATAACATGACGTAATGCGGCTGTCAAGAAAAAATCGTAGAATTGATAAAATAAATCGGTAAAAATACCGTCACATTACAAGAGAAATGTCCCCTATTTTGCCTCAATTGTCAAGATGCGCAATTCCAAATTCAAAGGGTATTTGTTGACATATCCGGCCATGGAGGCGTACTATAAAGAAACCTGTAAATGAAGATGAGGTAAACGATGAAGCGATTTCGCGCCGGTGTTATCGGGGTTGGTTTTATCGGGGCGGTGCATATTGAGCAGCTCCGCCGTTTGGGTGATGTGGAGGTGGCGGCCCTTGTCAAGACCG
>JAITQR010000256.1 GCA_031288815.1 Treponema sp. | reverse complement strand
GTCACGGAACGGAACGACTTCCTCGATCCGGCAAAATTCGAGGCCCTGCTGGACCGGATCGCCGCCTTTTCCGGGGACGGGGTGATCGACATCTCCCTCTGGGGGGAAACGGCCCTGCACCCCCAAAAGATGGAGCTTATCCGGATGGCCCTTTCCCGGCCGGAACTTGCCCTGCTTATCGAAACCTGCGGGGTAGGCTGGAAGGAGGAGGAGCTTGAGGCCGCCGCGTCCCTCGCCGCCGCCTCTTCCGGCCCGGCGGCCCTCCGGCCCGACGGGCTCCCCCCGCTCTCGTGGATCGTTTCCCTGGATACCGCCGATCCCCAGCGCTACCGGGAACTCCGGGGGCCGGGTTTTGCCGAGGCCCTGGGTTGCGCGAAGAAACTGCTGGGCCTCTTCCCGAAAGACGCCTACGTGCAGGCTGTCCGGACCGCCGGCGCCGAAGACGATATCGAGAAATTCTACCGCTCCTGGAAGGAAACCGCGCCTTCCGGGGCCGGCAATATCATCATTCAGAAATACGACGATTTTTGCGGGGCCCGGCAAAAAATGCAGGCTTCGGATCTGTCCCCGGTGGAGCGGCAGCCCTGCTGGCATCTTATGCGGGATCTGCCGATCCTGCTGGACGGGACGGTCCCCCGCTGCCGGGAAGAACTGTCCGTTTTCGACGGGGTAAACGATACCATTCTGGGGAATGTATTTTCCGATTCCCTTGATACCATCTGGTCACGGGGAGAAAAATTCTATGTCCAACAATGTGCGCTGGCCGGTTCAAAAAAGCCGGAGTACCAGGGTTCCTGCGCAGGCTGTGATGAATACTATACCTACAATTTTTAACGCCCAAACCCCCTCCTACACCGCCGTGGGGGGCAAGGAGCGCTGCGGCTCTACCGGACTCTCCGCGGTACTGCTGAACCGGACCAGCCGTTTTCCCAGACGAACCGTCTTTCAGGAACTGGAAAAAGCCGGTTTCGATTACGTACTTTCCATGGAGTGTAACGGGGAACGTTACGATCTGGAGGAACTGTCCAGCCGTTTCCCCTTCGTCCGTTTCATCCTGCTCCCCCAGGGCTTAAGCCCGGGCGAGCAGATCAACCTGGCGGCCTGTGAGTTGTCCAGCCCCCTGTTTTTTGTCCTCTGGAACGATCTCCGGATCGTTTCCGGCGGCGGGGCGGGCCGGATCGTCGGCCGGCTCTGTCTGGACCTGGAAGAACTGAAAAAGGCCGAAAGCGCCGGCCCTTACCGGCAGCTTTGTACGGTTCCGGTAATTCAGAATACCCGCTGCGAGACCCTCCCCACCCTGATAGCCCCCTCGGTAAGCCGGGGGAACATCAAGCCCCTGATCTTCAGCCCCAAAAAGGAAGGGCTCCCCAGTCTCTACCCCTTCGATTCAGTGGGGGTCTACGACCGGGAACGTTTTATCCGCCTGGGCGGCTTCGACCTTACCCTGAAAAATCCCTACTGGCAGCTCATGGATTTCGGTTTCCGATCCTGCCTCTGGGGGGAGGAGATCCGCGTTACCCAGCAGCTTAAACTTTCCTGGGAAGGGGAATTCCCGGTGGCGGATACTACCCCGGACGAAAGCTACCGCCGCTTCTACCTCAAAAACCTGGCCCCGGCTTTCCGGGGCGATTACGCCCATCTCCCGCTGCGCCGTTTTTTCGGATACTTCAGGAGATCCGGCCTCGATCCTTTCAGCGCCTGGGAGGAATTTTTCCAGGCCCGCCGCTGGGTCAAAACCAACCGCTACCGGTTCCGCAGCGACGCCCGGACGGTGAACGACCTTTGGGAAGACATAGAAGCGGCCCAGGAAGGTTCCTGATGGCTTGTACCGCGATAGTTTTGCAGGCCCGGCTGGACTCTTCCCGGCTGCCCGGCAAGGCCCTGCTTCCCCTGGGCGGGAGGCCCCTGATCTTCCGGGTCATGGAGGCGCTGAACCAGGTGCGGGCCGATATCCGTATCCTTGCCTCCCCGGAAGACTGCGCCGCTTCCTTCGGCCCCCTGGCGGAAGAGGCGGGCTTCGATTTCCTGGCCGGGCCCAAAGAAGACGTGCTGGGCCGCTACTGCCTCGCCGTCCGCCGCTTCCGCATAGACCGGGTGATCCGGGCCACCGGGGACAACCCCTTTGTCTTCGCCGACGCGGCGGAAGCCATAAACGCCGAAGCCGCCGCCCTGGACGCGGATTACGCCGCTTACAGCGGCCTCCCTTACGGGGCCGGGGTTGAGTCGGTGGCCGCCCCGGCCCTTCTCCGGGCCGGGGAGGAAGCCGCCGCCTGTTTCGACCGGGAACATGTCTGCCCCTACCTGTACAACCATCCGGAACTATTTTCCCTCCACCGCCCCCTGGCCCCTCCCCGCTGGCGGGGACCTTCCCTCAGGCTGACGGTGGATACCGAGGAAGACTACCGGCGGGCTTCCCTCGTTTACGACGCCCTTGGAGTTTGCCTCGCCTCGCGGGTAAAACCCCAAAACATCGCCGGAGAGGCCCGTTACCAGGGTTCGGCGATCATCGCCGCGCGGGGAAGCGTCCCGTGAACCCCGCCGTTTCTCCGGGAGGGCCGGTTCTGCTTGTCCCCTGCGTCGAGCCGGGGAAGGGTGGGGGACACCTGACCCGCTGCGTTACCCTGCTCCGGGAACTCCGGCGCCTGGGCAGGAACGCCTTTCTCTACCTGGAGACCGGCGGGCTTTCGGCGTTCCACACCCTGATTAAAGGTTCCCATGACGGGGAAGCTTGGGGAAGCTGCCTGGCCTGGCTGATATCCGGCCGGGAGAAAGCGGCCGAAATGCCCTGGGAAGTGATCGTTCTGGATCGTTTCCAGACCCCCCCGGAAGAATACGCCTTCTGGGCCTCCCTGGGGCCCCTGCTGGGTATTGACGAGGGGGGGCCTCTCCGGGACGATTTTAGTTTTCTCCTGGATCTCCTTCCCTGTCTGCCGGGGCTTTCCCCGCCCAACCTCATGGATCCGTCCCTGCTTCCCCTGCCCCTTAAAAAACGTCCCAATCCGGCCCCGGATGTCCCTTCCGGCAAGCTGAAGGTACTTGTCAGCTTCGGCGCGGAGGATAAAGCCGGGCTCGGCCCCCTTGCCGCCGGAGCCCTGGAGCCGCTGGGGAAAGAAATAGAGCTTACCCTGCTGGATCCCCCGGCGGGAAAGTTCATTCCCGAACTGCGGGAACATCTGGCGGACTACGATCTCCTCATCACCCACTTCGGCATTACCGCTTTCGAGGCTGTTTACGCGGGCCTGGCGGTATTGCTCATATCCCCCGAAGACTACCACGAAAGGCTTGCCCATGCCGCGGGTTTCTTTTCCGCCGGCGTCGGCCTGTCCGGGCTTTCCTCTTTTACCCATTTCATTATATATCACGGGGCCCTGGACCGGAATTTTGTCGAGGGTTTAAGAAAGCGCAGCGCCGATATCGCGAAACGCTACGGCCTGGACAAGGTTCCCCGGCTCAGCCTTGCGGCTTTTATCGAAAAGCTCAGGCCCAGGGGCAACTTTCAGCGGGATCGGCCCTGTCCCGCCTGCGGAGCCGCCCGGAACCTGGGCGAGACGCCGGACTGGGACGGGATACCCGGGGGAAACCCCATGGATTCGGTTCACCAGGTACTGGCCAGGTTTCCCGATAGAACTTACCGCTGGTGCCCCCGTTGCGGCATAGTGTATATGAACCGGCTTACCGAGCCCCCCATAGAGTACACCAAGGAGTACTTCTTTGAGTTTTATAAAGAGCAATACGGCAAAACCTACATCGAGGATTTTCCCAATCTCATTGCCCTGGGGAAGCGGCGGCTCAAGCTAATCTCCTTAATCCTGGTCCGGAAGCCCGGGGAGCTTAACCCCCGGCTCCTGGATGTCGGCTGCGCCTACGGCCCCTTCCTCAAGGCCGCTTCCCAGGCGGGCTTTGACCCTGTGGGTGTCGAGGCGTCGGGAGAAGCGGCGGCTTATGTTACCCGGGAACTTAAACTCCCCGTTATCCAGGGCTTTTTCCCCTTCGAGGCCCCGCCGGCGGACTCGGAGGGCTTCTTCCACTCAACCTTTACCCTTCCCGTCGAACTTCAGAGCGAAGGTTTTTCCGTCCTCAGTCTCTGGTACGTGATCGAGCATTTCCAGGAACCCAGGCTTGCCCTGAAAGAGGCAAAACGGCTGTTAAGGCCCGGCGGGGTACTGGCCTTTGCCACCCCTTCCTTGGGGGGCGTCTCGGGCCGTAAATCTTCCCTGACGTTTCTCGAAAACAGTCCGGCGGATCACTGGACCGTCTGGAGTCCCAAAATTTGCGGCCCCCTGCTTAAACGCTCCGGTTTCAGCCTGAAAAAAATCGTCGTTACCGGCCACCATCCGGAACGTTTCCCCCTTGGCCGGGTGTTGTTTAAAAAAAGAAAAGGCCCCTTATACGGTTTTTTCCTCCTGGTCAGCCGGTTGTTCCGCCTGGGGGACAGTTTTGAGGTTTATGCCGTAAAGGATAAGGATTAGAACCATGAAAGAACGGATTATCATTCTGGGCGCGGGGGTAATGCAGGGGCCCGCCATCAGGATCGCCAGGGAAATGGGGCTTTTCTCCGTCGTCCTGGACGCGGATCCCCAGGCCCCCTGCGTGTCCCTGGCGGACAGATTTGAGCGGATAGACCTGAAAGACAAGGAAGGCATAGAGACCTTCGCCCGTTCCCTCCGGTCGAAGGGGGGCCTTTCGGGCATTATGACCGCCGGTACGGATTTTTCCGCCTCCGTCGCCTGGGTCGCCGAAAGGCTCGGTCTTCCCGGCATACCCTACGAAGCGGCCCTGAACGCCTCGGACAAACAGCGGATGCGATCCTGCTTCGAAAAGGCGGGAGTTCCTTCCCCGGCCTTTACGGTGCTGACCGGCCCGTCCCTGGACCGGGAGGACCCGGCGGATTCCCTCCCCTTTCCCTACCCGGTAGTGGTAAAACCGGTGGACAATATGGGCAGCCGGGGCTGCCGCCGGGTGGATACCCGGGCCGGCCTTGGGGAAGCGGTAAACGAGGCCCTGGGCTTCTCCCGTTCGGGCCGGGTCATTGTGGAATCCTACATGGACGGCCCTGAATTTTCGGTGGACGCCATAGTCTACCATGGGGAAATCCTTATCTGCGGCCTGGCGGACAGGCACATTTTCTTCCCCCCCTACTTCATCGAGATGGGGCATACCATGCCCACCCGCTTTCCCCCGGAACAGCAGGGGGCCCTGCTGGACGCTTTCGGCCGGGCGGTTCGTTCCCTGGGGATAGCCGGGGAAAACTCCTGCGGGGCCGCCAAGGGGGATGTCAAACTCAGCTCCCGGGGCCCCATGATCGGCGAGGTGGCCGCCAGGCTTTCCGGCGGCTACATGTCCGGCTGGACCTATCCCTACGCCTCCGGGGTGGAACCTGTCAGGGCGGCGATTCAAATGGCCATAGGCCGGCGGCCCGAGGGGCTTAGCCCCTCCCGATCCTGGACCTGCGCCGAAAGGGCCTTTATTTCCGTCCCCGGCCGGGTCCGCTCGATTCAGGGCCTGGAGGAGGCCGGGGCTGTCCAAGGTGTCCGAGATCTCTTTCTCCGGGCGGAGCCGGGGAAAGAGGTCAGGTTTCCGGAAAACAACGTGAGCAAATGCGGCAACGTCCTCGCCGCCGCCCCCGGGAGGGAGGAAGCCGTGGACGCCGCGGAAAAGGCCGCCCGCTCCATCCTCATCAGGCTGGAGGCCCCCAACGCCGAAACCGAAGCCTTCCTGGCCGGCTCCGGCGCCCGGACGGCGGGCGGGGCTTTCCCCCCCGACGCCTTTACCCTGAGCCCCGAACTCCGCTCGGCCCTGGAACAACTGCCCGATCCGGCCCCGGCCGGAAGCGCGGATCTTTCCCTGCTTCCCTTTCCGGAGTTTCTCTCTTCCGGGCTGAAGGACTATGCGGGCCGGGGCGTGGCGGAGAGCCTTGACGCGGTTCGCCGGATTACCGCTCTCCCCCTTCCCCTGGCCGGCGGAGAGGCCCGGGCTCTCCCCGGAAATTCCGGGCCGGCCGCTGTGGGGGGCGGAAAACTGGGCAGGGCTTTCTGGAAGGCCCTGATCCGGGGAGGCTATCAAGGGGCGGTTTATTTTCTCGATAATGTAAGGGAGCCGGATCCACCGGAAACGAAGGTTCCCCGTTAACCATGTTTTGAGACCGCATAAAGGAGCCGGATAATTGGGATTTTTGCGTCACTGGCGGCGCGAAAATCCACAAGTGCCACAGGCTCCTAGGAGAACCAAATTGAGGCGGCGAGAGGGAAAATTGGGCGAAAGGGAAGAGATCACCGGGAAAAGGCGCCTGCTCTTCGGGCTTCTGTTTTTCCTTTCCCTTTTCCTGTACGGGGCGGAAACCCTGCCCGGGGCGCCGGGAAAGATTTTTTCCCTGGACGACGCCCTGTCCCTCCTTTCCGGGGAGGGGCCGGAATTCCGCTGGGATCCTTTTATGGGCCTGGGGCTTTTCAGCGTTTCAGGGCATACCGCCGCCTTTACCGCCGGGGAACCGGGGGAAACGGGTTTCCTCGTGGTGGACGGCAGGGAGGTCTTTACGGTTCCCCTGCCTTACCTGGTTAAGGGGCTCCTCTTTTTTCCCGAAGAATTCGTGCAAACCGCCGGCAGTGTTTTCGCCCGTTACGCGGAGGAGGACGCTTCCCGGTTCCGTATCGCCGCCATCATCGTGGATCCCGGCCACGGGGGCAAGGATCCCGGCGCCATAGGTAACCTGACCGCCGACGGAAAACCCTTCCGTTCGGTGGAAAAAGATATTGTTCTCACTGTCTCCAAACAGCTTTACACCCTTCTTTCCCGGGAGTATCCGGACAAACGGATCCTCCTTACCCGCGAAGGAGACAGCTACCCCTCCCTGGATGAGCGGGTGGATCTGGCCAATTCGGTACCCCTCAAGAAAAACTAGGCGATTATATTTGTCTCTATCCACGCCAATTCCTCGTTCAACAAAAACGCCCGGGGCTATGAGGTGTGGTATCTTGATCCCGGGTACCGGAGGGAGGTGATAGACAAATCGAAACATGAAGGCTCCGCGGAAGTACAATCCATCATGAATATCATGCTGGAGGAGGAATTTACCACCGAAAGCATCATGATGGCCCAGTCCATTCTGGGCAGGATAGGAGAGGCGGTGGAAAATTCGATACCTTCCAGGGGAATAAAGGCGGAAGAGTGGTTTGTGGTAAGGAATGCCCGGATGCCCGCGGTCCTGGTGGAACTGGGCTTTGTCACCAACCTCCAGGACGCCCGGCTTATGGCCGACCAGGGATACTTGCGGAAGCTCGCGGAAGCGTTATATAAAGGGATTGCCGATTTTATCGGAACTTTTGAGCGGTCCGGAGGTTTTACCGCCCTGCGGTAATCTTAATCCATGTCCCCGGTGAGGTTTCCCCTCTGTTTTCTTTCGGTTTTGTCCCCTTTTAAGCCTTATTGCCGGTTTCTGCTGCTGGCGCTTCTGGGCGCTTTCGCCTTCATGGAATTCCGGTCTTCAGGGCTTGCCAGGAGAACCTTTGTTTTTTATTCTATTATCAACGGATCGGTAGCGGTGGAGGATCGCATGCTCCACCGGGCGGAAAACCGGGAATTGGATGTGGCCAGATACGTGGAAGAGGTTTTGCTGGGCCCGGTTTCCCCGGATTTAAGCCCCCTGTTCCCCCCGGAAACGGGACTCCGGGGTATTCTGTACCGGAACGGGGTGGTATACGCGAATCTTTCCGAATCCGCGGCTCTGCCGGTTTCCAAAGGGGAGGATGTCTTCCGGAATTTCCTGGTCTTGAACCAGGGCATACGGCGGAATTTTTCCTACGTGAAGGATGTCCGGTTTTTTGTGGCCGGGAATCCCGCGTATACCGAGGGATTTGAGGGAATTTTTCCTCCAAATTTTTAAGAAAACGGAGAAAACCCGTTGACAAATCGTGTGGTTTTTGTATACTTACAAAATAACTGGTTTGCTATCACTAAGCGTATAATTTAATGCGTTGCAGAAAGGAGTAGTGGATGAAACGGATGTTCACTCTTGTTGCCCTGTTGTTCCTTGTCGGATCTCTGTTTGCTGAGGAAGCGGTGCTTATCGATTTTTCCAAGCTTGCCGTGGATATTTCTGTCAACAATCAGGACGGTGTTCTCAACCAGAACCGTCAGACCATGATGGATTATTCAAACGTAGCCGGCGGCAGTTTTACTCAGGAACAGAAGAATGTCATGAAAACCTCTCTCGCGGTTTCCAACTGGGAAGTAAAGCTTGCCTCTTCCTCCAGAACGGTGACCAACGAAGTTCTCAGTTTTGCCAAAGAAGCGGCTTCCAAGCAGTTTGGATCGGTTTTAGGCATCCGGATACATTTCCCGGTGGAAAACTGGAATTCCTGGGCTCTTATTAAACCGCCTTTTGAAATTCCCGCCTATGAACCCCCGGCGAATATCAATGACGATGGGACTATCGAAGCCTCCGAGGAGAGCAACGGGATTACCGGTCCCAGCCGCTTTGAAGATGGTTACGGCGTTGTAAAGAATGTCGGTACCCTCAAATCCGTCGCCGTTAATGTCTACGGTCTTAATTTCCCCCACAGTGTGTCGGCCATTCTGATTGACGCCCAGGGTAAAGAAAAGATTATCCATCTTGGTTATGTTAATTTCGATGGCTGGGGGGAACTCCGCTGGGATAACCCCGCTTACGTCACCGAAGTCCGGAACCGGGAACTCAGGCTTTACCCCCTGTATCCCGCGTCAACCCCCTTTGTGAAATTCGGTGGATTCCTGGTTCAGCGGGATGCCGTCAGGGAAGGCGGGGACTTTATCGCGTACTTTAAAGACGTAAAGATCATCTATGACAAAGCGGTGCTTGATACCGAGCGGGATATCGACGACGAGACCCTGTGGAATATCATCAAGGATCGGGAAACCAAGAAGAAAGTCTACGAGATGGAACGCTTTGGGTATGATCAGGTACTCCGGTATCTGGACGAGCAGAAGAAAGCCACGGAAAACAGCTTTACCCCTTCGCCAACCGCCGATAGCCAGACCGAATAGTCTGGGGGAAGCTTGAGTTGATTTAAAAAGGCTGTCGAAAGACAGCCTTTTTTGTATACGCCATAACTCGATGCTGTTTCGGCGCGTCAAATTTTGAAACAGCGGCCTTGAATTCAGCTTTGATTTTTGTATAGGTGAATATGGAATATGGCCTTGTCTTGCCCAGCCGGAATTCCCTGCTGGCGGAGTATGAGGGTTTTTTGAAAATCCGGCTCATGGTTATCCGGGATTTAGAGTCCAGTCTTGAAAAGAAGTTTTCCGGTTTAAGTTCCAACCTTACGGTAAAAGGCCGGCTTAAAGATTTTTTCAGTTATCATAAAAAATATATCCGTATTCTTAAAAACGCTTCCCAGGCCGTCCCTCCGGAAATTACCGATCTGATTGGCCTGCGGGTGGTGTGTCCCTTCCTGGAAGATATGATCGCGGCGGAAAAGATCATCAAAGAAAATTTTGAGATAGTTGAGGCTGAACGGAAGGGGGCCGGGTATTCTTTCAAGGAATTTGGCTATGAATCCACCCACCTTCTGATAAACATCCCCCCGGATCTTCTGCGGGAGCGGGGGGACTGCGGCTGTAAAGTGGCGGAAATTCAGATCCGTACAAGCCTCCAGGACGCCTGGGCGGAGGTGGAGCATGAGCTGGTATACAAGGCCGAATTTACCCCCTTTGACGAGCCGATGAAACGAAAGCTTGCCGCCCTGAACGCGAGTCTTTCCCTGGCGGATACGGTTTTTCAGGAGATCCGTTCCTACCAGCGGCAGCTTAACGGCGAATTGGGGAAACGGCGGGATTCCTTTTACCGGAAAATCGAGGAGTCAACCGATGCCCTGCTGTTCAGGGATCTTGAAAGTGTCGAATTATCCGCCGGCGCCGGGCCCGGCGGGGGTCCCAGGCTTCCCGTCTCAAGATCCGGAAAGTCCGCCGGACTCCTGGAGGGACGCCCCGCGGCTTTATCCAGCACGGTAGACGATCTGCTGCTTAACGCCCTCTACGCTCACAACAAGAATCTTTTTGACGAGGCCATAGAATTTTACAGCCGTATACTGGAAATGAAGATAGACGATTCAATCAGATCCCTTATTCATAAACACCGGGGCATGGCTTACTTCGCCCAGTCAAAGTACCAGGACGCCGTGGACGATTTTTCCAGCTCCCTGGAATGGGACAAAAAATCCTACAAGGCCGCCTATTACCGGGGGGTGATTCACGCGGTACAGCAACAGTATCCCGCCGCCGCGGAAGATTTTACCCTGTCCCTGGCTATAAACCCCTACCAGTCCTTTTGCCTTTTCCGGCGCGGCCAGGCGTATTACCACATCGGCGACTATCCCCAGGCCCTGGCGGACTGTGACTCCTCCCTTGCCCTGGAACCGGATAATGAGGGGGCCGCGAAACTCCGGGAAATACTTCTGGACAAACTGAAAATGTAACCGGCCCCTAAAACCCCGCTGCTAGTACCTTGATTGAACTAAACAGCCGGGTAAGAAAAAAACCAGGAATGAAGAATATTAACCACCAAGGCCATTTGGCCAGCCCACAAAGGTACACGAAGGGCCTGGTTTCTAATCATATCCTTCCTTCGTGCGCCTTCTTCGCCTGGCCTTTGGCCTTGGGGGTAAAATTTCAAAGTATGTCTTTTAGGCTAATCAGGCTCTTGGTTTTCCGTTAGTTCCTTTGGGTTGAGGATCAGTACCGAACCGTCGGCCCGCTGGGTAACGAGAAGGCCGTTCTGGAAGCTTACCGAGGCGAAGGGATGCACCGCCGCTTCCGATCGGGCCTGCCGGGAAAGCAGGACATCGAAGCGTGCCAGATAGGCGCCGCCTTCCGAGACGGTAATCGCGTAGAGATCCGTACCGTTAACCCAAAGGAGACTGTTCGGATGGATGTCGTCGTTTCCCTGGGACACTATTTCCAGGCTGTTGGCGTTGATTTCCACAAGCCGGATCGCCGCGTTCCCCCGGGTTTCTCCCGCTATAGCCAGGAGCCGGCCTCCCACAAAGGCCAGGGTACGGCCGTTCACCGTGTTGAAGCTGGAACGGCGGAGTTCCGCGCCCGTATCGGGATTTACCTGTATCACCCGTCCCAGAGGGGAGTCCGGCCGTTCAAGGCTTGCCCCGATAACGCTGCCCGCCGTAGCGCCCCGCCTTTCTTCCCGGACGACTCCCTCTTGGCCGGCGGCACCCGGTTCCCGCGGTTCCTGACCGGGTTCCTCCTGCTCCTTGACGGGGCTTTCCTGATCCTTCGCGGCGATCTCCTGCTGATCCTTGAGGATGCTTTCCCGATCCTGCTGGGCCTCCTCCCGCTTCTGTTCGGCCCGTTCCTCCTCTTGCCGGGCTTCTTCCCGCTGTTCAACCAGAGCCTCTTCCCGCTGTTCCAGTTCCTGTTCTTTCCTTTCCGTCTCCGTTTCCCGGACGGCCAGAGCCTCTTCCCGCCGGCGGGCTTCTTCCCCGCTTATTTCGCCTGAAGCGGCGGCCTGTTGGGTTTGACGCCGTTCTTCCTGGACGCGCTCCCGCTCCTGGTCGGTTTCCTCCCGCTCCCGGCTTATCTTTTTTTCCTCATCCGCGATGGCCTCCCGCTGTCCCTGGGCTTTCTGTTCCGCCTCCTGGGCTTCCCGATCCTTCAGATCCGCCATTTCCCGTCTCTGCTCGATCCCCCGGTCGGTTTCCTTCCGCATTTCGTCCAGCACATTCGTATCCGATACGGCGGAGGTGTCCACGGCGCTTAAGGAACCGGGACTGCCCGTTCCCAGGGGGATAAGCATCAGGGTCTGGCCGGGCCATTCGTCAAATCGAATGGAAATACCCGCCTTCCCGGCGTCCAGATGTTGAATTACCGCCGTTTTGTAGCGCTGGCTGAAATAAGCCCAGCTTCCCCGGTAAACCGCGTTGTAGATCGTTATATATTCGGCCAGCAGGGCGGCGTCCTGGACATTGTAACGGTAGGCGGCCTCCAGGTAGCCCTGGATGATAAGCCTAAGGTTCCGGATATGATCCACCCCCACGTCGGCTCCCAGGCCGAATATGTCCGCGTCCAGTTTATTACCCTCCGCCGGGGATACCGAATGGATGACAAAGTACCGTGCCCTGGTTCCGGGCGAGTTGTTCCCCCCCCGGGCCTCTTGCCCCAGGCTGTAACCGATATTCCGGATCTGTTCCCTGGTTTCTATCCGGGTATGGGGACCTTCGTAGTTACGAAAGAACACCGGCCCCTGATTTTGCTCCAGTTCCTCCCGGTTAACCTGGGAAAACAGGGGGAAGGAGATAAACAGTAAAACCGGCAACAAGAGGAGACTTCTTTTTT
>JAITQR010000022.1 GCA_031288815.1 Treponema sp. | reverse complement strand
CATAGATAAGATAAGCATAGCGCCGGTCCTTCCGGTGGCTATTCCGTAACTCCTTATCTCATAAGGACTTACGTTTGGGCCTTCCTGGACTTGAACCAGGGACCGACGGATTATGAGTCCGCAGCTCTAACCAACTGAGCTAAAGGCCCTTGTAACAAAATTATTTATATCCCAAATGAATAAAAAAGTCAATTGAGCCATTCAATATTTTTTCGAATAATACTGGGTCTGGGCTGCGAGCCGGCAAAAAACAAGGGCCGGACCTCTCCCGATAGGGCAAAAACGTATCCCGGAATACGAAATATCCGGACATACCTAAAGAACCGTCCGGTATGGGGCTGTCCAAAAGAAGGGGCCGCCCGGTTACAATATACGGATAGCTCATGGATTTGTGGTGGACTGCGGTATATTCCCGAACCCTAACAGGTAGTCCATACTATGCTTTAAGAAAGGGCAAATAGTGCGGGGCCGCCGCCGGTATGCACAAAGACCACATTCTCGTCCGGGGCAAAAAAGCCCTTCGAGAGCAGGTCCAGAAAACCGGCGAAGGTCTTGCCGGTGTATACCGGGTCAAGGAAAATTCCTTCCTTTTCCGCCATAAACCGGATGGCGGCGGAACCTTCTTCCGAAGGCCGGGCGTATCCGGGGCCTATGTATTCTTTCAGCACCACATCGTCCAAGGCAATATCCGTTTCAATTCCGGCGAGTTTTGCCGTTTCCAGGGCGAGTTTGTATATCTCCGCCTGAAAGTCATCCTCGACGGAAACCACAATGCCCGTCACCCTGGCGCCCAGCGTTTTTGCCCCCAGGAGGAGTCCAGCGTGGGTTCCGCCGGAACCTGAACAGCAGAGGATGTGGTGTACGGGAAAACCCAGTTCCCCGGCCTGGAGGGCGATTTCTTCGGCGGCGTCAAGGTACCCAAGGGCGCCCAGGGGTACCGAGCCTCCTACGGGAATGAGCCAGGGGTTTTTGCCCCCGGCCCGCAGGGCTTCCATGATGGTTTCCCCTTGGGCATACACATCGGCGTAACTGTCGGTATCGATGAACCGTACCGGTATATTCATAAGGCCGGCGAGGAGGAGATTCCCCTTAGGTTCGGTTACCCCCCGCTTTTTAAGGAGGAGCAGCGCGTCAAGTCCAAGTTTTCTGCAGCACGCGGCGGTCAACATGGCGTGGTTGCTCTGGGCGCCCCCCGCGGTCAGAATGGTATCAAAGCCCCCGGCCTTCGCGTGGGCAAGCAAATACTCCAGTTTGCGTACCTTGTTTCCGCCGAACGCAATGCCGCACAGATCATCCCGTTTTATGTAGAAATTTACCCCCGTCTCCCTGCTGATATTTTCCAGCCGGACTAGAGGCGTCGGGTAATGACCCAGGCGTAATTTTTCTATACCCCGCCGTATTGTTGTTTTCTGTTGCATAACTCTTCTCACCTTATAAATCGTCGTCAAGGATCTCGCCCCGGGCGACAAAATTGGTATCGCCGGTAAGGAAAAGATCATAACCGGCATCTTCCTTTGGGACTACGTCCACAACTAAAAGCCCGCCGGGGGCAAAAAGCGATACCCGTTCCCCGTTTATTGTCCCCCGATGTTTCAAAGCAAGGGCGGTAGATCCCGCCCCGGTTCCGCAGGCAAGGGTAAAATCCTCCACCCCCCGCTCGTAGGTCAAAAGATCCGCGCCGCCGTCTTCACGAAGCCGCCAAAAATTAACATTGGTCCCTTTGGGAAAGTCAGGGTGAAAACGCAGGGTCCTCGCAAGCTCACGCAAGCCTTCGGGTGAAAAATCTTCCCCTCCCGAACGGGCCGGCTCCGGCACTTTCCCCGGAAACTCCTCAAGAACGATGTGAGGAATACCGGGGTTTCCAAGTTCAATATACGTATACGGTAATACCCTGTTTTGAATAGATAGCGAACGGCCGTTCTCCAAAACCGAAGGGCTCTGCAAGCGTATTTTGAAAGACCTCCGGGAAAGCCGCCAGGCTTCAATATCCCCGGCCATGGTCTCTATGACGATGCGGCCCGAGCCCGCCGGCAGGAGCGTCTCTTCAAAGGCGTACCGGGCCACACAGCGCATCCCGTTTCCGCACATCTCCGATTCGCTGCCGTCTGAGTTAAACACCCTGACGGAAATGTCGCCCCCGTGCCGCGGCGCCCCGACCAGGAGGAGTCCGTCCGCCCCCAAAGACCGCTTCCTGGTACAGATCCGTCCGGCTATTGCGGAAATTTTTTCCTCCGGGATTCTTTCTTTGATGTTATTGACAACGATAAAATCGTTTCCCGCTCCCTGGAGTTTGTAAAAATTCATATTGTATAATCCTCAGGCGACATGGCGGTGATAAAATCGGTTACCCGCTGGGGCATGGCCTTGCCGAAAATCTCCGCCGGCGTACCGTAGGCGGCCACTTCGCCGCCGTCAAGAAAGGCGATAAAGTCGGCGACTTCCCGGGCAAAGAACAGATTGTGGGTTACGATTATCATGGTGTTGTTTTCCTGAACCAGGGTCCGTATAACCGTGAGGACTTCCCGTTCAAGCTCCGGATCAAGGGCGCTGGTGGGTTCGTCAAAGAGCAGCACGTCCGGCCGCATACCCAGGGCCCGGGCTATGGCTACCCGCTGCTGTTGCCCCCCCGAAAGGGTGGAGGGGTAGCTGTCCTTTTTGTCGGACATTTCAACTTTTTCAAGGAGGGCCAGGGCAACGGCCCGGGCCTCCCGGGGATCCTCTTTTTTTACCAGCACCGGCCCTTCCATGATGTTTTCCAGGACCGTTTTGTGGGGAAAAAGCTGAAAGTTCTGAAATACCATACCGGTATGCCGCCTAAGATCCAGAATCTCCCGTTGACGGGTGAAATGGGATGTACTCAATAGCGGGGGAGGGTCGTTTTTTGTAAAACGGATCTCCTTGCCCGCTACCCGGAGGAGGCCTTCATCGGGGATTTCAAGCAGATTAATACACCGCAACATCGTGGATTTTCCCGCGCCGGACGGGCCGATAATCACGGTGGTTTTCCCCTTGGGAGCGTGGAAATTGATGTTCCGCAGTACCGGCAGCGCCTTGTGCGGCTCCCGCTTGAGGGCCCGGGTTTTAAAGCTCTTTTTTATGGTGTCAAGATAGACCATATCAGCGTCCTTTGTACAGGGCCTTTTCCATCTTCCCCTGAAGCGCGGTCAGGACGGTAGAAAAGGCAAGGTAGATGAGCGCGGCCAGACAGTAGAGGAGCATCGGTTCGTAGGTACGGGCGGCGATACGCTGGGTTGTCTGAAACATTTCCGCGATGGTGATATTCGCCGCCAGAGAGGTATCCTTTACCAGACTGATAAAGGTATTGCTCAAGGGGGGCAGGGCTATGGCAAAACTCTGGGGCGCGATAATACGCCGCAGGGCCTGCCATTTGGTCATACTTAGCGAATAGGCCGCTTCCCATTGGCCCTTCTGTATCGCCAGGATGGCAGCCCGGATTGATTCGGAACAGTAGGCTCCCACATTTAACGAAAAGGCCGCTATGGCCGAGGGAATGGCCCCCAGTTTAACGCCTATGCTGGGGAGTCCGAAGAAAACGATGTAGAGCTGCACCAAAAGGGGCGTTCCCCGGAATACCCAGACATAACAGGCGGCGATCTTCTGCAGCGCCTTTATTTTTGAAAGCCGCATAGCCGCGGTGATGGAGGCGATGACCAGGCCCACGCCGAAGGAAGCCACGGTCATGGGCATGGTAAGCAGTAGTCCTGCCTTGAGCATGGGCCAAAAGGATTCTCCGATTATCCTGAGGGGCCGGGACCAGTCCGTCATCTATGTTTACCTACCGCTTGGATACATCAAGATTGAGGTATTTCTGGGAGAGCCTGGTCAAGGTCCCATCGGCGGAAAGTTCCGCCAGCGCCTGGTTGATAGCATCAAGCAGTTCTTTTTGGTTTTTCGCGAGGATCACCGCGCTTTCGGTTACATCCGTGGAGGTGGCGATGACCTTGGTGGGACTTTCGGGATGTTCCTTGAGGTAATCGGCAAAGGTTACATCGTCGTTGATGGTCGTGTCGGCCCGCTTGTCAATGACCAGCTGTACCGATTCGTTAAACCCGTCGGTCCCGATTATCTTTGCGCCGTACCGTTCCCCCAGCTGGGCCCAGTTGCTCGTAATAGTCTGGGCCGAGGACTTACCGCTCAAATCCTCAAAGGAGTTAATGCCGTTGTTATCTTTCCGCACAATCACCACCCCGTGGGTATAGGTATAGGGAACACTGAAGTCATACTTTTCCTTCCGCGCTTCGGTAACCCCCACTTGGTTAATCACCGTGTCCCACAGGCCGGAGTCAAGGCCGATAATAAGGGAATCCCACTTGGATTCGACAAATTTGGGCTTGACGCCGAGTTTTGCGGCAATGACCTCGGCCACTTCCACATCATAGCCGATAAGTTTGTTGGTTGCCGCGTCGTGGTAGGTATAGGGCGGGTAAGTCCCCTCAATACCGATAACCAGTTCCCCCGCGGCCCTGATCCGCTCAAGCGAATTGGCGGCGTTTTCTTTTTTTGCCCCGGCAAAGGCGGAAACCGCCAGCGCCAGAACCAGCCCAAAAACAAACAGTTTTTTCATACAAAACCTCTCCCGGCGTCCCGGGATAAAACCTTTCACCAAAGGTAGTCCTGCGGGGATGGTTCCCCGTCCCGGTCTGACGCCTGTATTTATAGCGGATACCGGTCAACGATCGGCTGCATATCCGCGTAATGCCTATTCCGTTACGCCGCTTCCAGCGCCCGTTCCACATCCAAAAGCAGATCTTCGATATCCTCAATGCCGATGGAAAGCCGCAGGAGGCCGTCTTCTATGCCCGCTTTTTTTCTCAGTTCCGGGGAAAAAGATTCGTGGGTCTGGCTTGCGGGATGGCATACCAGGGATTCCACACTGCCCAGACTGACGGCAAAGTCGAAAAGCGCGAGGGCGCCGATAAAGCGCGCGGGGTCGCAGCCGTCCCGTAAAACAAAGGACAGCACCGTGCCGAATCCCCGGCTCTGGGATCCCTGGATGCGGCGGTTCTCTTCGCCTATGGAAGGATAGAACACCCGCTTGACCTTCGGATGGGTCCTGAGCAGTTCCACCACGGCGGCGGCATTGGCGCACTGCCGGTCCATCCTGAGGGCAAGGGTTTTTATGCTCCGCTCAAGCTGGTATGAATCCGCCGGGCTCAGAGGATTCCCCAACGTATTTTGAAGCAGCTTTACTTTTTCGGCTTTTTCCTCATCATTAAGGACCAGCGCTCCGGCAAGAATATCCGAATGGCCCCCGTAGTATTTGGTCGCCGAATACACCACCATATCCGCCCCCAGATCAAGGGGCCTTTGCAGATAGGCCGACATAAAGGTGTTGTCCACAATCAGGGTAATGCCCCGTTCATGGGCCTTCTCCGCGAGGCGCCGGATGTCCGTAACCCGCAGCAGCGGATTCGAGGGGCTTTCCAGAAAGATCCCCCCCACGTCGACGGGGAGGCCGTCAAAGTCCAGGGTGTTAAAATCTTCCACCAAGTCGTAGAAAAGCCCCATAGTGCCGAACAGTTTTGAGGCATAGCGAAAGGTCCCGCCGTATATATTGTCGTTCAGCAGAATCCGGTCGCCGTACTTGAACAGATGAAACGCCGTATCGGCCGCCGCCATACCGGAGCTGAAGGCAAAGGCATAACGGGCCCCTTCCAGCAGGGCAAGACGTTTTTCCAGGGCAAGCCGCGTGGGATTGGTTCCCCTGGTGTAGACATGCTCCTGAAATTCACCCAGTTTCGGCTGCCGGTATGCCGTGGCAAGATGAAGGGCCGAGACGACATCACCGGCAGTCGATCTTGCTTTCCCGTCTCCATGAACCGCGAGGGTCGTAAATTGCATGATCCGTCCTTTACTAAGTAATATTATCGTTTTAATAGGATATATGAATAAAAAAATTTTGTCAATAGGGGTTGTTTCAAAACTTCGGTTTTGTCCGGATTGGTTAAATTTTTATAATGAAGTATATTAGTACTATGAAAATCAGGTTTTTTCTATCCGTGATACTGTTTCAGGTTTTTTTTGTTTCCTGTGCCGCCTCCATTAACGGCTCCCTGGCCATAAACGGTTCCGGAGATCTCAGCATCCGGGCGTCTCTGGCGCCCCGAATGTCCGCTTTGATCCGGTCTTTTGCGGCGGTTTCCCTGGGAGCCGAGGCGGCCCGGAACAGGCCGGTTATTGACGGGCCGGCCATAGCCCGGTCCATGGCTTCCGCCCCGGGGATTGCCGAGGTTTCTTTTACCAATACCGGCCCTTCCGCCATTGAGGGCCCCATAAAAATCTCCCGGATAGATGAATTTCTGGCCCTTCCGGGAAATCAGGGGGGAAGCCGATTTATCCTCTATGAACAAACCCCGTCAGGGGGACGCTTGGCCCTTTCCCTGGACCGTGGTTCCGGGCCCAAGGTAATGGCCCTTATATCCCGGGAGGTGGCGGATTATCTTTCCGTTCTCATGGCCCCGGTCGCTACCGGGGAATCCCTCACCAAAAGGGAATACCTGGACCTGGT
>JAITQR010000191.1 GCA_031288815.1 Treponema sp. | reverse complement strand
TCCATTGAAACCAACTCTATCTTCAATATAAAGAAAAACCGGCGTATAGACAATATACCGCGCCTCGCATAGAATAGGCCCAATGGGGATAAAGCGCGTTATCATTGCGGCGGCCATTTGTCTTGTTTTGGCGGCAGCCTGGCTTGGCGGTACTTCCTGTCTTTCCCGGGCCCCGGTAATAATAGTAGAAGATCGCATCTTCGAGGCGATCTACGGCCCTTTTAGACTCAGAAAAAACCAGGTCCTCCTTTCCCTTGCTCTGAAACGGCCGGTCAGGGTCCTCAAAATAGAAGAAAACGCCGGTGATGATGTTGTGGTATTTACGGTGGAATCCGCGGCGGAAAGTCCCTATTGCGTAATTTTTTCCTTCCGTTATTATAACGCGGCCCGGCGTTATAACCGGGAGTATCCGGATATTCCCGTCGGGGTTTTTTTGGGGCGTTACCGGGAGTTGACGGATACCAGTTCGGAAAGATTCATGCTGTTCGGCACCGATCAAAAACTCGACCTTTACCGGGCGGGCCGCCTGGCCGCCCTGCTGGCCTCTACTTTGCCGCCGTCTGGGGAAACCTCCGAAGAAGAAGCTCCCCCCGGGGAAAAGAAGAATCCGGCCATTCTTGTTTTTCAGGACGAGTATATTTCCAACGACCTGCGGGACGCTTTCAAAGAGGGCCTTGAGGATGAGGATAATCAGTCGAATCCCCGTTATCTGATCGGATCTTCCCAGTACCAGAGCGAAACGGACTGCGACGCCGCCGTGATCTACGGGGCGGACCCGGAGTTTTTCGGGCAATCCGCGGATATTCCGGGGATACTCTTTTCCTGGCTTGATCCCGCGTTAACCCCGCGTAAGATCAAGGCCGTTTTTGACGATTCTCCCCTCGCCCTGGCCGCGGACCTGGTACCCCTCATAGTCAATGCGGAAGACAACGGGGAGGACGAAAGAAAAATTGTAGAAATACCTTCAGAAATTTGGATTTTAAGCCGAAGATTAGTAGAAAAGGGCTTACCGGAAAAAATGAAAAGGGCCGCCGGGGCGGAATTGCCTTGATTCTCCGGGAAGATCCTCATGGGAATATCTTCACAGGAATGTTTTTATCTATGGATAAAAAGTCCTTATAAACGAAAAGTCCTTATAAAAGAGGGTTTGACAAACCGGACGTTAGGAAATATAATGTGATTGACCTCTTTTTAAGACGATAAAGGAGTAGAGAATGAAACAAGGCAGTTTCAAGGCTTTCTGGTTGATACTTATGGCGGCGGCGGTGGTTTCTCTCGCCTTTGGCGACGATAACACCACGCAGTTGGAATCCATAATTCTGGATTCCTTTGACGGTGATTCGGGGTATACCTGGAAGGTTCAGGGAAGTAAGTTCGCCACAAATAACGACGACGGGCAATTTCCCAAGATAACTTATCCGGCAACCTGGCCCACCCAGATCTTTGGGCAGAACGAAGACGGAAAAGAACTCAAGAGTCTGGGCGTTTGGGGAAAGTTTGATCGGCGGGGTTATAACTGGATTGATGTTTACCCCACCGGCGGTAATACCGAAGAAGGCGGAGGGGGAGAAGACCAGGATGGTCCCGCCGAAATCCCGATGCCGGGCCGTTCCCAGATAATAGATGTTTGGGTATGGGGTTCCAACCTGAATTGCCAGTTGGAAGCCTATGTTCGGGATTACCGGGGAATTATCCATGTTCTTCCTATGGGATCTCTTCATTATACCGGGTGGAAAAACATGAAGGTGAGCGTTCCCAGAACAATTCCCCAGTCCAAGCGTATTCTACCCCGGCTTACAGGCCTGACTTTTGTCAAATTCAGAATTTGGACCGCCCCGATGGAACTGGTGAACAACTTCTATATTTACTTTGATCAGTTAAAACTGCTGACAGATACCTTTGAAACCCATTATGATGGTGAAGAACTGGCGGATCCGAAGAAGATACAGGAATTCTGGTCCGGCGGTGATACTAATTAAGGAGGCCATAAATGAAACGGATTATTGTCGCAATTATGCTGCTTGCCCTGGGCGCTTATATATACGCGCAGAACGTGGATGCCGGGGACCCCGACGCGGAAGCTATCGGAGCCGGCGAAGAAGCCCAGCAGGAGTTAAAGGAAATATCGGTTGATAAATTTGAGCATGAAGGTTACTGGACGCCCTATATGTCCTCCGACACCGGATATGCCACAACCAGGCTGTTTGCTGGAGCGCCCAAGGGCAAAGAGCCGATAGAGGACGAACAGGGCCAGGACATTCCGGACAGGTTTGTACTCGGTACGCGTGTCGATTTCCTGCACCGGGGTCACACGAGCTTTGTTCTCCGGCCGAACCGCCCTATTCCTATCGAGGGGATTACCAAGATCATTTCGGTTTGGGTGGTGGGCCGTAATTTCAAGCATGACCTTACCGTCCTTATCGAGGATTTTTTCGGCAAACCCTACGAACTTTACATGGGTTCGCTGAATTTCCAGGGCTGGAAACAACTGAAGGTCGCGGTGCCGCCCCAGACGGAAGACGGTACTTCCGGCATTGTTCAGAGGAACTACCATTACAACACCCAGTTGGGCATCAAGATTCGGGGCTTCCGGATCGATGTGGACCCCATGGAAGCCCTGGGCAGCTATTATGTTTACTTTGACGATCTTCGGGCGGTAACCGATCTCTTTGCGGAGAA
>JAITQR010000153.1 GCA_031288815.1 Treponema sp. | reverse complement strand
CCAGTTCCAGCACCAGGAAGGGCTTTTGCCCCATCAGCCACTTGATGTAATGGAGTATGAAGGAATCGGGGGCGCAGGAGAAGTTGGTTATATAAGTAACGTAGATGATGTCTTCTTTTTTAAGGAGCCCCGCCGACTTTACGTCCTGCTGGCCGTAGTACCAGTACATGTTGGGGAAGATAGTTTCGTCTTCAAAGGGAAGAATATCAAAGGGCACGATGGAATAGCCACGGGTGCTGAACTTCCGGGGTATGCCCATGTTGGCTTCCGGGGTAAAGGCGTTGTAGGGCCGGCCCAGGAGGGCGATCACCGGGCGGCCGGCCTTGCGGGCTTCGTCCAGGGCTTCCTGCCCGAGCTTTTGGATGGCCTCGAAATATTCCTGCTGTTTTGCCATGGCCTTTTTAAAGGCCCCCCGGGTTTCTTCTTCCCCTATGCCCAGCCTGGCGGTCATCGCCTGGAAAAGCTCCAGGGCCTTGGCTTCGCCGAACTTGAAGCTTACCACCAGGGAAAGCCAGCGCTTCTTGTCCACGTCGGGAAAGGCCTTATCGATATAATAAGGGAGGCTCTGGGTGATGGGGCAGAAGTTGGCGTGGACGTTCTCCTCATAGGAGGGCATGTCCCGGAAATGGGGGAGGAGCACGTAGTCGGCCCCCTTGTCCAGGCAGTCCTGCACCGCCCCGTGGGCTATCTCCGCGGGAAAACAGTAGGTGGATTCCGCCCGGGCTACCCCGGCGTGGGCCACTTCGGAAGAGAGGAAGGTTCTTATCCCCAGCTCATGGAAGAACCAGCTATACAGGGGATAGAGGGTATGGACCGAAAAAGCCCGGGGTATGCCGACAACGTAATCCCGCTTATAAGAGGAAGGAGCGGTGTCTTCACTCTTCGCTTTTAACTCCGCGCTCTCCGTTACCGGGGCGGCGTATTCCTCAAAGAGCATGCGCTGGCGTTTTTCAACGTAGTCGAAGACCGGCACGTCTTTGACGGCTTTGCGCATATTGGTGTACTTGTTGCAGCGGCCGCCGAACATGTACTTGTGGCCGTTGACGTTGAGAACCTGGATGGGACAGCGGTTCTCGCAGGACCCGCAGGTAAAGATCCGCTCGTAGCCTATTTCCCGGTTGATGAGATCGTCGATGATTACGCGCTGTTCTTCCAGGAGGCCGGCGGCGTGTTTGCGTTTGGCCAGGAGGGCCACGCCGAAACATCCCATGAGTTCCGGCGAGGGGGGCACCAGGATCTCCTTGTCCAGGAGCATGGCAAAGGCCAGGGGAACCGCCGGGTTCTTGGCGACTCCTCCCTGGAGGAAGATCTTGCCCCCTATGGTCCGGTTGCCCACCACCCGGTTGAGGTAGTTGGACACGATGGAACAGGCTATGCCGGCGGTGATGTTTTCCTTGCTCGCGCCCTGCTGCACCGCCTTGCGTATGTCGCTGTTGATGAAGGCCGAGCAGTGCTCCCCGAATTTGAGGGGGGCGTCGGCCATGAGGGCGATGGGCCCTATGTCCTTCGCGCTGTGTATCGAAAGATCCCCGGCGGCGGATTCCTCAAGAAAGGAACCGGTACCGGCGGAACAGGCTTCGTTCATGGCGTAATCTATGGGCACCCCGTTTTTGAGGAGCACGTATTTCGCGTCCTGGCCGCCGATCTCGAAGATGGTCTCCACGCCGGGATCGAAGTAGGTGGTTCCCACGGAATGGGCGATGATTTCGTTGTAGACCCCCGGGGTCTCCAGAAACACGCCGAGGATTTCCCGGCTTGAGCCGGTGGTGGACACCAGGCGTATGTCGATCTCCCTGCTCCCCGTGTCTTCGGCAATTTTGTCCTGGACGATCCTGAGACATTCCTTGAGGGCCTTAACCGGGTCCCCGTGGGTTCTGCCGTAGTGGCTCGCCACAATCTCGTCGGTCTCCGCGTCCACGAGGCAGACCTTGGTGGTGGTGGAGCCGCCGTCCACGCCGAGGATGTATTGCCGCCCGGCCCGCGCCTTGCCATCGGGCTTTTCGAAAAACCGCACCTTGTCTTTCAGATCCCTGAGGGCGCTCAGGCTGCCGAAGCGGATCTCGTTGGGCTTGAGGAGCCTGTCCGCGGGGGGCAGGGGGCTCCCGGACTGGGGGGCCAGCACCGCGGCGCCCAGGGCTTCAAAAACCGGCGCCGCGTCGGGGATGATAAACTCGATTTGGGGCGCTTTTTCCCGGATAAAGCGGACAATATGGCGGTTTAAGGTGATGCCGCCGGTAAGCACCACCCTGCCGGAGCTTATCTTGGCCCGTTTGAGGAAGTCGATGACCTTGACGGCCATGACATCCGAAAGGGAAAGAACTATGTCGTCTTTGGTGGCCTCCCGCTTGTTGAGCCGGTGGGTACAGTCGCTTTTCATGAACACCGAACAGCGGGTGGAAAGGGGATAAACCTTGGCCGTATCGGGAACCTTGTCAATATCCTCCAGGACCATATCCATGCGGGCAAGCTGCTGTTTGAGGAATTCCCCGGTTCCCGAGGCGCACTTGTTCCCGGAGAAGTTGTTGATGATCTTGCCGTTTTCGCCCAGGGAATAGACCACCAAGTCTTCGCCGCCCATGGAGACCACCGCGTCGGCCCTGAGATCCAGGGCCTTTAAAGCCGCCTCCACGCAGAGGGGTTCCAGGGTGCCGGAAAGGTCAAACATGAACCGGCCTTCGTTGCCGGTAACCAGGGCGGGAATCCCCGTGGGAACCCCCCCCTCGCCGAGCAGCTTATGGACGGCGGCGCCGAAGTCCCCCTCATGGGGAACCGCGGCGCTCCATTTGACCGCCCCGTTCTCGAACAAAACCATTTTGAGACTGGTAGAACCTATATTTATTCCTAAAGATCCCATAATACCTCTTTACCGGCATTTCTGCCTAAATTATTCAACTTTTATCATACTCTTTTAGGGGAAGCCGTGGCAAGAGAAAAAATGACAGGGGGCAGGGCCAGCGCATATAAAAAGGGTAAAGAAGAGAGGGAAAGCGGTCGATAACGGGCAAATTGGAAGGGAATATGTTAATTCAATC
>JAITQR010000094.1 GCA_031288815.1 Treponema sp. | reverse complement strand
ATCACCAAGAGCTTTCCCCGGGAGCAGCCGGCGGACGGGAATATCCCCATCATCTACTGCAACGACATAAGCAGAGTCCCCCGCTTCGCCGTCCTGGCCCTGGCGGGGATTAAGTCCTTTATCATGGCGCCCCTTTATGTGGACGGCAGTTTCTGGGCGATTCTGGCGGTGGAGGAATTCAAAACCCGGATTTGGAGCGAAAGCGACCGGCAGCTTGTCAGCACCATGGCCAGCGTTATCGCCGGGGAGACCATCCGGGCGCTGCGGGAAAAGGAACGGAACGCCGCCCTGGAACAGGCTAAACAGGCAAGCCAGGCGAAGACCAACTTCCTTGCCAATATGAGCCACGAGATGCGCACCCCCCTGAACGCGATCATCGGCATGGGCGCCATCGGCAAGGCGGCGGAGACCCTTGAGAGGAAAGAGTACTGTCTGGAAAAGATAGGCGAGGCGTCGAACCACCTTCTTGTCCTGATCAACGATATTCTGGATATGTCCAAGATAGAGGCGAATAAATTTGAGCTTTCCCTGGCGGATTTTAGTTTTTCCCGGATGATCCAAAATACCTTAACGGTGATCAGCTTCCGGGTGGAGGAGAAGAGCCAGAAGTTTACGGTAAAAATTGACGAGGAAATTCCCGACAGCCTCTACGGGGATGACCAGCGGCTGTCCCAGGTAATCGTGAACCTCCTTTCCAACGCGGTAAAATTTACCCCCGAGCAGGGGAGCATCAGCCTGGAAGCCTCCCTGGATACGGAAGGGCTTGTCGCGGTGGCGGACGTTTCCGGGGAACCGGAGAAGAAGCAGGTTTCCGCGGCTCCCCCCGGGGAGGACTACAGCGTCATACGGGTAAGCGTTACCGATTCGGGGATAGGTATTAACGGGGAGCAGCAGTCCCGGCTCTTTTCCTCTTTTGTGCAGGCCGATTCCTCCACCTCCCGCAAATACGGCGGCACCGGCCTGGGGCTGGCCATCTCAAAAAGCATTGTGGAGATGATGGGGGGGCATATCTGGGTGGAATCCGAACCGGGAAAGGGTTCGGCTTTTATCTTTGTCGTTCCCCTGCGGAAAAGTTCCGGCCCCGGGGTGGCGAAAACGGCCCTTGTGGTTCCCGGAAGCGGCCCGGCGGGGAAAGACGGGAAAAACCCGGCGGGACGGGAGGAGGAGGCGAAGGACCGGGACGATTTTTCGGGCCGCCGCATCCTCCTTGCCGAAGACGTGGAAGTCAACCGGGAGATAGTCCTTGCCCTGTTGGAGCCTACCAGGCTTTCCGTGGAATGTGTGGAGAACGGCTCCATGGCGGTCCGCGTTTTCAACGCCTCCCCGGAAGCCTTTGACATGATCTTTATGGACATACAGATGCCCGAAATGGACGGCTACGAAGCCACCCGGGCCATCCGGGCCTCCGTCGCCCCCAACGCCAAGACCATCCCCATTATCGCCATGACCGCCAACGTCTTCAAAGAGGATGTGGAAAAATGCCTGGAAGCCGGCATGAACGGCCATGTGGCCAAGCCGCTGGACTTTGAGGAAGTTTTAGGCCGGCTGCGGGAGCACCTTTCCAAGGCTTAAGAGGCCGGCGGGAAGATCCCCCAGGCCCCGCTTTCTACCGGGCTTCGGCGGCTATCTGCCTTTGTTTCGCCTGGGGGATCCACTTTTCGAGAATTTCCTCCATCGCCGCAATCTCAATGGGCTTGGAAAGATAATCGCTAAAGCCTTTTTCCAGGAACATTTCCTTCATTCCCGTCACCGCGTTGGCGGTAAGGGCGACAAGGGGAACTTCGCCGTGAAGGCCCTCCAGGGCGCGGATCGCCGCCGCGGTTTCTATACCGTCCATGCCGGGCATCATGTGGTCCAGGAACACGATGTCATAGGGCTTCTTTTCCACAAGACGAAGCGCGTCGGATCCGCTGGTACAGCAGTCGATCTTTGTTTTATAGGGGGACAAAAGCCCCCTGGCGACGTGCAGATTCGTGGAAATGTCGTCCACGATAAGAATCCGCGCGTCCGGGGCGGTAAAGCGGACACAGAGCCCCTCCTTTTTCTCGCGGTGGTCCTGGACGCCGCCGTTAAGCATACGGGCCACCGAAAGGGGCTGTACCGGCATCTCTATGCTCCGGATATCCGGTCGGGTGGGTTCGCCGTATTCGGTAAGCAGTACCAGATCGGTCCGGGGCGATTTTTCCTCCAGGATTTTCCGGACTTCGTCAAACAGGTCCGCGGAGCTAAACACGAAGCGCCAGGCGCTAAGAGTCAGCCGCTCAAGAAAATCTTCCCTGTGTAAGGCCATGGCGCAGTTAAGCCCCAGGTTGTCCAGGGTATAGATCAGGGATTCCGCGTATATCTGCCGCTTATCGTAAACCAGGACGTTTTTTGTTTCGGGATTTTCCACCCTGGCAAGGGGCGCCGGATCCGTTACGGTTTGCGGCAGGGTCAGGGTAAACGCGCTGCCATGGCCGTACCGGGAATCCACGTTTATGTCCCCGCCCATAAGGACGGAAAGGCTCTTGGCAATGGCAAGTCCCAGTCCCGTTCCCTCAATCCCCTGGTTCATGGAATAATCCAGCCGGGAAAAATCGTTGAACAGTTTTTCCCTATCCTCGGGCTTTATCCCTATCCCGGTATCCGAGATCTTAAAAGACAGTAAAACCGTGTCCTCTTTCGCCGCGGCTTCCGCGTTTTTATTGACATCCAGGGAGATAAAGCCTTCCCGGGTATACTTGACCGCGTTACCCAGGATGTTAAGCAGAATCTGCCTGATCCGCGTCTCGTCGCCTTTCAGGCCGGAGGGCAGGGAACTGTCTATCCGGGTTACAAAGAGTATGGGTTTCCCGTTAAGCCGCATACGGATAATGCTGACCACGTCGTTTATTAACGAGGCCAACCGGTAATCCTTGTTTACTATTTCAATCCTCCCCGACTCGATTTTTGAAAAATCGAGAATATCGTTGATGATGGAGAGCAGGTTGCCCCCCGCCTGCCGGATATTGCTTACATAGTCCATTATCTGGGGATTGAGATTTTCCCGCAGGGCCAGCTCGCTCATGCCGATAATGGCGTTCATGGGAGTGCGGATCTCGTGGCTCATCCGGGCCAGGAATTCGCTTTTGGCCCGGGAAGCCGATTCGGCAAGCCTGGTCTGCTGTTCCAGATCCTTCGTGCGCTCTCTTACCCTGGTTTCCAGAAGGGCGTTCATTTTTTCAAGGTCGGCGTTTACCCTGCCAAGCTGGTTATGGTACTGGGCGAATTTTTCCGTCAGGCTTAAAGTGGTTCCGGCAATAAGGATAAAGATGCCGTAGCGGGACAACTGGAAAGAATAGTGAAAAAACAAGGCGTCGATTATATCGGTTATGATGCAGACAAAGGCGATACAGGATCCGAGCATGATATTTCCCACCGGCGTCTTGACGATGGCCGCCCCGTATCCTTTCAGTTTGGCGGAAAGGCCCGGGCCGGTAATTCTGGCGCGGCTCTCCCTTAAAAAGACGAAAACCAGATTGTAACAGAAAAGATACACCGCGTAGGGAAGGGAAAGGGCTTCCCAGACCAGCAGGATCTCGTCCCCGTACTGGATGCAGAAGAAAAGCTGGGTAAGGGCAAAAAAGAGGCAGCAAAAACCGTATGTCCTGGTTATCTTTGTCAGCCTGTTCCACTGAAGTTTTTCAAGAAAGGCGCCCAGGGTAAAGGCCATCGTAAAGAGGCACAGGTTTTCAAACCGGAAGCTTATGTTTGAATCGGGAATAAATTGATAGATCAGGCGGCTGTGGGCCAGGGAATAAAGGCCCAGAAAAACCGAAAAAATGCCGAAATACAAGTTCTGGCGCTCTTCTTTCAGGCTCATAAACAGCAGCAAATAGTAAATTCCCATGAAGAGATAGACGCCGCAAAACGCCGCGAAGGGGTAAATCTGATTTTGTTTTTCTATGACCTCGTAATCGTCAATGTAGTAGGGGTTAGCGTAGAAGAATCCCGTCGTACCGGAAGTCGGATCCCCCAGTATCCTGAAAGCCAGGATGTTGGTTCCCGGCCGGAACAGGGATCGATCCACCGGGAAGTACAGCTTCCGCCAGGCCCGGCCGGATACTATCCGGTTCCCCTCAAGGTGGAGTTCCGATCGGATGCGCGTCCCGTTAAGGTATATTTCCCAGTTGTCGCCGATTATGCTGAGGAAAATTCCCGGCGTTGTCTTGCTGGCCTCGAGAAAAACGAAGGTCTCATCACCCATTTCCACCGGGATAAGCAGGGTAAATTCCATGGGTTTTTCCCCGAAAGGGGAAAAGGGAATCCGTTTTGGCAGACCGGGCAGATCCGCGTTGACAATCCTCCGGGGGATGATCCGGTCGAAAGATCCCTTTGTCCTGGGGAATTCCTTCCAGATCCCCTTTGAAATATCGGGGGACCCGGAGATCTCCGCCGGATCGAAACCGATTCTCACATAGGCGGGAAATTCCACCAAATTTTTGTAAACGGGCGTTTTTCCGCCCCGGTTTAAAAGAATCTGCTCATTAAATATATACAACACAATGATCAGGAGGCATACCAAGTAAAGAGCGATAACTACGGTTTTTATTCTCCAGTCGGCGTTGATGGGCAGAGTATCCGCCCCTTTTCGCATAAAACCACCTCATGGAAAGTTTAATTCGAGTATTCTTTGATGTAAAGGAAACGGCGAATTTTTTGCTGGGCGTTTTTTTCAAAGGGCTCCCGGCGCAGGGTAAAATCGCTTATCTTCTTGTAGCCCGCCAGGTGGCGGTTTACCTCCTCAATTTCTTTTTTGACAAGATCCTTGAGGAAGGAATCGTCCGGTTCACGGCCCGGGTAATCCTCGGCCAGGGCATCGAAGTTCGGTACCGTGACGGCGAAGATCTGTTCCCCCCCGAAGGAGCCTTGCTTTCTGCCCAGAACCAGGATGTCGCCGATAACCCGGGAATTGTTAAAGTGGGATTCAATCTCCTCGGGATAGATGTTTTTTCCCCCGGAACTAACGATGAGGTTCTTCTTGCGGCCGTTTATGTAGATAAAGCCCAGCTCGTCCAGATAACCCAGATCCCCGGTTCGCAGCCAGCCGTCTTCGGTGATTACTTCCACGGTGGCCTTGGTGTTCTCGTAGTAGCCCAGCATGATAGAGGGGGACTTGATCACGATTTCCCCGTGTCCTTCCTCGTCCTTGTCTTCGATCCGCACCTCCGTATATTTAACCGGGAGCCCCACGGAGGCGTTGCGCCGGTACCAGGGGGTGTTTACGCTGATAAGGGGGCTGTTCTCGCTCATCCCGTAGCCGTGAACCATGTTGAAACCGAAGGAGTCGAAAAAATCCGCGGTTTGGGGGCTCAGGGGGCCGCCGCCGGCTACCACCATCCTGATGGAGGCAAGTCCCGCCTTTTTGCGGATAGGCCAAAGGGCGATCCTGCCGAAACGGACTTTTCCCCGCTTTGCCCGTTCCAGGGAAATTTCCCGCAGCTTGTTGAAGATCCTCTGCAGCAGGGGGTTGAGTTTGCGGAAACCCTGATCCAGGGCGGCCATAACCTTATCGTAGAGCAGGGGTACGGCGATAAGGAAGGTTCCCTTGCCGTCCCGGATATCGTCCACCACTACCTTGCCTATCAGCTTTTCAACGATGATGGTAGAGGCCCCCAGGCTCAGGGGGGCGATGAAGGAACAGGTGGTGGGGTAGGTGTGGTGGAGGGGAAGCACGTTGAGAAACACGTCCCGGGGATAAGCCCGCAGGGACAAGACCGCCGCGTTGACATTGGCGATAATCCCCCGGTGGGACAGGGTAACCCCCTTGGCGAAACCCGTGGTACCGGAGGTAAACACGATGGATACCGGGTCCTGGCTGGATATGTCCCCGGGCCGGGGCAGGGCCTGGCCGGCGGCCTCCAGGCCGAAGCGGGTCCATTCAAGGGAAGCGCCGCTGGTAACCGTACCCCCGGCGAACTCCCCAACGGGGCCGCTTCCCTCTTCGGCGCCGCTGATACAGACCATGACCCGAAGGGGCAAGCCCTCTTCTTTTTTGACGGATTCGGCGAAACTCCGCTTCCGTCCGGAATAAAAAAAGGCTTTGGCCTTGGTTATTTTGATGATGTTGAGACACTCGGCTTCCGATACCAGAAAATCCACCGGCACGATAACAAGTCCCGCTATCGCCGCTCCCGCCCATACGGCCATCCATTCGGGCCGGTTTTCCGCCCAGAGGACCACCCGATCGCCCTTGGCAAGCCCCTCCTTGAGGAGGCCTCGGCCTATCCGCCGGCATTCGGCGGCGAAGTAAGCGTAGGTCCAGCGGGTAAAGCTTTTCTGCTTGCCCGATCGGTACAGAATGGCGTCCCGTTTTCCCCAGTTCCGCTCTATCCTCTCAAGCCACTGGGCGAAATTAGACCAGCTCATATCCGGCCAGTCGGCGATATAGTCTTCGTGTTTTAGCATGGGGTTATGATAAACGAATTTTCAAATTTTGTCGAGATAACGGGGCCGCTTTGCGGCCGGTTTCAAAACCCGCTTGGTTTTGTCCTGTCGGGCTTTCGGGGGAATCCCGCCCCCGCCCGCCGGTTAAGGTTTTTCCGCCGTCCCTTTGCCCGCGGTTCCGGGTTTTTTTGCGAAAGAACGTTCAAGCTGCCGGATGCGGTACACCGAGTAAAGCTCTTTCCCGTATTCGGTTATTTCCCAGCGCTCGTCCTCGCCGGTTTTCGCGCCCTCGTCGCATCTGAACAGTTTGAGCAGGGTAAAATCGGTCATGATTTTTTTGATGGTGTTTGAGGGGGTAGGGTAGTCCTTGCGGACCGTCTTCTCCAGATCCGGGTTGAGGACGCTGCCCAGGAAACGGGTAATCTCCGCCGTGGTCTTGGGGAGGCTCAGCTCGGGAACCAGGAGTTTAAAGATCCGCAGATAGCGGAACTTCCGGGTATTCTCCCAGTTTTCCCCGTTGGCATAGTAGAAGCTGAGGGAGACCCGGTTCAGGGCCATTACCTTGAGGGTGTGGCGCATCCGCTCCCGGAGGCGTACCATCAGTTTCCCGCTTTCCAGCCGGATCCGTTTTTTAAGTTCCTCGTTTTCCTCGGAAAGCCGGCCGATTTCGTTGGCCAGGGCGGGCTTTATCGCTTCGGTAGAGCTGACCCAGCCGGGACGTTCCCCCAGGGTGATCTCCCGGATCAGGATGTCCAGGGTTTTTTGGCGCAGATCCGCGGAATTTAACCAGGTTTCATGGGGGCTCTTCCGTAATTCCGCTTTAAAGTCATTGAGCTTCCGGACAAGGGCGGGATTTTTCTCTTTTTTGCCGGCCTTCCACCTGGCTTTTTCGTCTATGATAAGGCCCAGAACCGGTACCCCCCGCTTAAGGGCCCAGCGGTATTCGGTCTCCATGGGGGAGTCTTTTTCGTTATCCCGGCAATACCTATGGGCCACCAGGGAGATAAAGTAGTCACATTCGCCGATAATATTTTCAATAAGCCGCTTGCCGTTTTTGTCTTCCGGATCCAGGTAATCGGCCATGACCGGGATGTGTCCCAGTTCCATAACCGCCCTGGGCAGTTCCTTTCGCTCGTTTTTTACGTCGTCCAGATTCGAGCCAATATAAACGTGGTACTTCTTTGGCATCTCCGCTCCTTGCCGGCCAAACGGTCTCTTTAGGTATCGGCAGGAAAGACCCCCGCAATAACATGCCGCCGGGGGCGCGCCTTACCTCAAATATATATGAAT
>JAITQR010000070.1 GCA_031288815.1 Treponema sp. | reverse complement strand
GCCGGGTCAAAGATATTCCGTTCGTAAATGAGATTCATGTCCGTGTCCCATATCTTGGGGAAGATGCAGGGTTCGGTCAGGGCGGTACTGTTCCTGCCTTGGACAGGCGCCGCTTCGCTTGCGATGATAATGATCCCTGAGTATTCCGCTGCCGGAACGGGGGTGAAGGGCCTGGGGGGTTCCATGGGCCGACTATGGCGGATGAGCAGGGAACTTACCGCCGTGAGGTCTATAGTGTAAGAAGCGGAAAGAGACGTAAGGTCTGTGGATAAGACGGGGGGAACCTTCCGGGCGGTATCGGCGATGAAAGACGGAAGGCGGAAGGAAAATTCGCCCCGGGTTATCAAGTTTTCCATACTATCGGATGAATCTATGGGAATGGCCAAAATATGCGGCAATATGAGATTGACATATTCGATGTTGATGATCTCTTCCGCCTGGGACCGTCCTGTGGGGAGCTTAATCCCCGCAGATGCCAGATTCAGCTTTACCGTGGCGGTTAGTTCCATTCGATCCCATTCGATCATCCCGGAAATATCGATCTTCGTCTGTCCCGTAAGCCCTGTGGCTACCCAAATCAATATCCCCGCAATACAGCCTCTTTTCATGCCCTGCGCCCCTCGTATTATTTTAACGTGAGTTCGACGACTAATCAGGAAGGGGGGAAGTCTCCCCCCTGGCTCCGGACCTCCGGTCCTCCGCCACCCCCCTCAGCGGGGCTCTGCCCCGCAACGCCCCGCCGGGGGGTCTCGGACCCCCCGGACCCCCCATTATCACCTCACGTTATTTTATCGGCGTTTTTAGAGTTTTTCCCACCTGTAACGTATCCCCCATGCCTATACCGTTGGCATCCGCCAGGACTTCGGGGTCCACATCGTAGGCCAGGGCTATGGACCAAAGGGTTTCCCCCAGTTTTACCAGATGGCTCCCTTTAAAAACGGGGATATCCGCCTGTTTGACGCCAGCCTTCTTATAGGGACCAACTTCCCTGACGGCGGGGATGCGTATGCGCTTTCCTATTTGCAGGTACCGGTCCCTCATGCCCTTGTTGGCCTCCTGGATCTGGGCCACAGAAACTCCGTAATGCTGGGCCAGTTCCGAAAGGGTGTCTCCATATTGAATAGTATGGAAGTGGTATCTGATAAGGGCCACGTCCGGCTGCTCAAGGACCTCCCGTATGGCGGGCTCATCGGCGGTCCGTACCTTGAGGGAATACCCTTGGCCCGGAGGAGTTACGCCATAATAAAGCTCTCGGTTGGCTGCTTTAAGGATTTCCCCGTCTATCCCCGCCACTTCCGCCAGGAGTTCCAGGTCTGCCTGCCGTTCCAGGGCAATCCGTGTCCATTGGGGGTCCTCCTGCCAGAAGACTTCAATGCCGTAACGCCGGGGGGAGGAAACAATAGCCGCCACCGCCAGCAGTTTGGGGACGTAATGGATGGTTTCGGTCTTAAAGTACTTCTTTTCCGCAAGTTCCCAGTAATCTTTGATCCCTGTCCGCTTGATGATCTGGTTGACCGCCCCAAGTCCCGCGTTGTACGCTGCCAATGCCAGGGGCCAGTCCTGAAACTGCCTAAAATTATCCTCCAGCTTGCTGAGGGCGCCCTGGGTGGACTTCCAGAAATCCAGCCGTTCATCCATCCACTCGGTAACCTTCATATCAAAGGGGCTTATGCTGTTCTTCATGAACTGCCAAAGTCCCGCAGCCCCGGAACTGCTTTTAGCCGTGGGTAGAAAGGCTGATTCGATCACCGGCAGGTACAGCAGTTCAATCGGCAGCTGCCGCTCTTCAATTTCCCGGCGTATGAAGGTCAAATAGGGTTGTCCCCGGTTCATTACCTGTTGGAGCCAGGCAAGACCACCGGGACTGGTGTACTGCTGGATGTACCGCTGGGTAAGGGGATGCTCCAAACCAGGTATCACCGGGGTAAAGGCCGTCCCGGACAGCACCCCTAAGGGCAGCCGTTTCGCCTCGTATTCCCCCACAGGCATTACCTGCCGAATGGGCCTCCCCAGATCAGGGGTTTCCTCGCCGGTATCCTGAGGCGCTTCCGCCTCCGGCGCGGCGACCGTTTCCCGTATCGTCTGGCCGGGAACCGTCTGTTCCGCTCCCCAAACCGTACCTATCGTCAAAAGAAGCGCAAATATAAGCCCTAAGGACGGGAAAGCGTCTCGTAGGCAGTCAACATAGGAATTATGAGATGAATATGGGGGGTCCGGGGGGTCTAAGACCCCCCGGCGGGGGCGTTGCGGGGGTGGTACCCCCGCTGAGGGGGGCGCCGGAAGCCCGTATGGCTGTAGGCAGGGGGGAGACTTCCCCCTCCTGAATAATCACATCATAAAGGAGAGAGGTATATGATCGAACTATATCAAACCGGGGCCTGGCTTCTTGGGGGTTCCGAAATTATTCGGGACGATGAAGAAGGCCGGGTAAAACTGAAACGGCTTGGCAAGACCTTTTCCCCCGAAGAGGGGCGAAAGGGCGTCATAGCCTGGGACATTCTGTCCGCCCATAACAAGGGGGACGAAAAAAATTTCAAGATCACCTTTGATTCCCTTGCTTCTCATGACATCACCTACGTGGGGATCATCCAGACTGCCAGAGCCAGCGGGATGGAGACGTTTCCCATCCCTTACGTGTTGACCAACTGCCACAACAGCCTCTGCGCGGTGGGGGGCACTATCAACGAGGACGATCACAAGTTCGCTCTTTCGGCGGCGAAGAAGTACGGCGGCATCTACGTGCCTCCCAACCTGGCGGTGATCCACACCTACAACCGGGAAATGATGGCCGGCTGCGGCAAGATGATCCTTGGCTCCGACAGCCACACCCGCTATGGGGCTTTGGGAACTATGGCGGTAGGCGAAGGGGGCGGCGAGCTTGCCAAGCAGCTTGTGGGCCGGACCTACGACTTCCCGTATCCCGGCGTGGTAGCCGTGTACCTCACCGGGAG